>JAISHG010000101.1 GCA_031262685.1 Lachnospiraceae bacterium
GCAAAACGAATACCAAGACAAAATAGCATGGGGAATATACATAGGCATAATGGATTATTTTATGTAGTAACGTAGGGGCGCATGATTGCGCCCTATAGATGGCGGATTTTAAATAGAAATTTGAAAAAGATTGAATAAAAAAAAGTAATGTGATAATATTTTAAACAAATTACAAAAGGAGATGTAAAGAATGAATAAGATAGACAAAAGAAAATTAGCAACAAGAATAATGGCAGGCATACTAGCATTTTTAATGCTAGCAGGAATTTTATTTACACTTGTATTTTATATAGTAGCATACTAAAAATGAAGGAGAAAACAAATGATAAATGAATTTGGAATAAAACTATATGGATTGTACGAAGGAACAATACTAAAGTATTGGGATGCGCTTGTACAGAATCCATTTCAGCTTATTATATTAATAATAGATTTAGCAGTAGTAATATATTTAATATACAAAATGTTAAACTTAGTAAAAGATACTAGAGCTTGGCAACTTCTAAAAGGAATATTATTACTAATAGCTGTAACATGGCTTAGTGGAGTACTAAAGCTAAATGTATTAAACTTTATTCTAACCTCATTTATGACATATGGTGTAATATTATTAATAGTTATATTTCAACCCGAGCTAAGAAGAGCATTAGAAGGACTTGGCACAAATAAAATAAGCAGATTTTTTGGTATAGATAAAGATGTAGAAACAAAAACAAAAGAGAATATTTATAAAATTGTGCTTGCTGTAGTTGAACTTTCAAAAGCTAGAACAGGTGCACTTATAGTATTTGCAAGAGATATAAAAATAAACGATATAATATCAACAGGGGTAATTATGGATTCGGAAATATCTCATCAACTACTCGTAAATATATTTGTTCCAAAAACTCCTTTGCACGATGGTGCTGTTATAATAGAAGATAATAAAATAAAAGCAGCAGCGGCAATGCTTCCACTTGCAAGCGATAAAGATATATCAAGGGAATTGGGAACAAGACACAGAGCTGCAATAGGAATATCTAAAGAGTCCGATGCGTTAGCAATTGTAGTTTCAGAAGAAACAGGGAAAATATCAATTGCAAAAGATGGAACTCTAATTGCAGATTTAAAAGAAGATAATTTAAAGAAGATATTAATAAAAAATATAATAGCAGATAGATTTAATAATAACGAGAAAAAATATAAAGAGAGAATAAAGAAAATTAGGCAAAAAATATCTAAATAAGGGGATAAAGTGAGAAATATAAAATTAATCATAGAATATAATGGAAAAGGGTTTAATGGATGGCAAAAGCAGCCCAATAAATTAAACATACAAGGAGAAATAGAAAGAGCGATAAAAGAAATAACAGGAGAAGATGTAGAACTTAATGCTTCTGGAAGAACAGATGCGGGAGTTCATGCATTAAGTCAGGTAGCAAATTTTAAAACAAATAGCACAATTGTTATAGAGAAAATTCCTATAGCAATTAATTCGCAGCTAAAAAAAACAGTTATAGTAAAAAATGCAGAAGAAGTAGATGAAAAATTTCATGCGAGATATAACTGTAAAGAAAAAAAATACAAATACATTATAAATAACTCAAAGTATGGTAGTGCGATATACAAAGATTTTGAGTATCATATGCCAGTAGAGCTTGATGTACAAAAAATGAAAGAAGCTATAAAATATTTTGAGGGAGAACATGATTTTAAAGCATTTAAATCAAGTGGAACAAGCACAAAAAGTAGTATAAGAAATATTTACAGTGCAAAATTATATACGGAAAATGAAAGAATAATAATAGAGTTAACAGGCAATGGATTTTTGTATAACATGGTAAGAATAATAGCTGGAACATTGGTAGAAGTGGGACTGCGGTAAAATTCAGCCGAAAAATATTAAGGATATAATAGAAGCGGAAGATAGAACAAAAGCTGGAAAAACGTTGCCTCCTAATGGGCTATACTTAGTAGAAGTAAAGTATTAAAAGTTTTTGTTGCAAGTTTACGTAATTTGGAATATAATAGTAGTTGACTTTTAACTTATTCAAATCTATTTAATAATTTAAAGGAGAAATGGTATGCAAAAAGAAATTTGCCAGACTCGGGATCCGACAAAAGAGGTAGAGAAGCATTTGGACTTCATGGATCAAATTGATCCGTTAACTCCCGCGGAATCCGAAGATAACATCACAGAAACTGACACTGTCAGTATACTTGACAAAAGGAAAAGTTTCGAAGAGGGCATTTTTGACATTGAAGATCAGACCTAAAAAAAGTCCCTACTGCTGTTTGTAGTAGGGACTTTTTTAATCCTTCATTATATCAATAGCACTCGTTGTTATATTTTTTTTATCAAATTTTTTAACAATAAATAGAAAAATAGCGGTAATAATAAAAGTTAGAATATAAACTGTTATTGTAAGTTTTATATTTCCGAGTAGATATATATTTTCCTGCTATTGTTGAAGAAACAACAGAAGGAAATCTTGCAAAAGTAGATATAAGAATAAATTTAAATGGATTAATAGGTAAAAGTCCGCCGATGAAAACCAATAAATCTTTGGGTGTGCCAGGAATTAAAAATAAAATAATAAAAATCAATTCAACAGTTTTACTATTCTTAAATACCTTGCTATTTTCGATTTTATCAATATGTTCTTTTTTAAAAAAATTATATATAAATCTTTTTCCTAATTTTCGCACAGAAAATACTATAAGACTACTAATAATAAAAACACTTACTAAAATAAACAGTGTTCCGCCAATTGCTCCGTAACAAATACCAGCTAAAATTTCTATAGGTTCTCCCGGAAGAAATACTAAAACAATTTGTGCTAGTTCAAGTCCAAATAAAACAAGAAATCCCCACAAACCTAAATTTGATATTTGATTTTTAAACTCTACTTGTCCTTCTGGAGTAGATATATTTTTTATGAATGGAAAAATGTAAATAGAAATTGCTACCAATAGAGCTACTATAGCGATTGTTAGTAATATTTTTAATATTTTAGCAATTAAATCCTTTTTCATAATTTGTTACCTCTGAGATTAGAATATATTAGTATTAAACAGTAGTCAAGATATAAAAAGCAAGACAACCTATTAAATCCGCCACTTTTAGCTTTAGCCCTGATGAAAACTTTTCTCCTCGCTCTGCTCGAAAAAGTATTATCGAGGCACGCTTGCGTGGCTAATTACGCGTCTAATTTTGTATAATAGTCACGGAATTTCACGATATATAGTTGCACCACAATTTTAATGTGATATAATTTAAAAAAATACGGAGGGGTTTTATGGGTAACATTGTACTATTAGATGAATTAACAATTAATAAAATAGCAGCAGGAGAGGTAATAGAAAGACCAGCATCTGTTATAAAAGAAATGGTAGAGAACTCAATTGATGCAGGGGCGAGTAATATAACAGTAGAAATACAAAATGGCGGTATTTCATACATAAGAATTACGGACAATGGAAAAGGAATCTCCGAGGATGACATGGAATTTGCATTCGAAAGACATGCAACTAGTAAAATAAGAGTAGCAGAAGATATTGAAAACATTACTTCTATGGGATTTAGAGGCGAGGCTTTAGCAAGTATTGCAGCAATCGCAAATGTAGAAATGGTATCGCGTACGGAAGCCCAAGAAGTGGGATATAAAGTGGTTATAGAAGGTGGAAAAATACTAGAAAAAGAAGAAATAGGAACTCCAATAGGAACTTCTATAACAGTAAAAAATCTATTTTTTAACACACCGGTAAGATATAAATTCTTAAAAAAAGACTTTACCGAAACTGGATACATAGAGGATATAATTACAAGAATAGCACTTGCAAATCCGGGAATATCAATTAAGTTAATAAATTCTGGGAAAACAATTATAAGCACATCTGGGAATGGAGACATAGAAGATGTTGTTTATGGTATATATGGCAAGGATATTAGAGAAGGAATAATAAAAGTAAATTATTGCGAAGGCGATGTAATATTAGATGGAGTAATTGGTAAAGCCGAGATTGCAAGAAGCAATAGAGCAAATCAAATATTCTTTGTAAATAATAGATACGTAAAAGACAAAACGTTGTCTGCGGCGGCAGAACAGGCGTACAGAGGAATGCTTCCAATTGGAAAATTTCCATTCATCGTTTTAGATGTACATATACCACCAACTAAAGTAGATGTTAATGTTCATCCAGCAAAATTAGAAGTTAGATTCGAAGAAGAGCAAAAAATATTTAAAACAGTATATAATTCTATAAAAAGTTCTTTATTACAAGGAAATTTAGTAAAAGATGTGAAGTCAGAAACCACTCAAGATATGATTTTTAGCAATGCAGAAGAACAGAGTATAGAAGACAAATTTAGCACAAAAAAAATGGATAATATATCTCCTCTAGAAATGCCAAAAACAAATAGATTTTTAAATTTATTTCATAAACGAGAGGACAATACATTGTCTTCAGAATGGCAAAATAATACATTAGCAGATATATATTCAAAAAAGATAAAAAATGAAGATAATATAGAATCTGCCGGAGATGAATCTATCACAGAAAATAAAGATGTGAGTCCTATAAGGATAGAAAACGAGAATCAATCAAAATCAATGAGTATTCCGTCAGAAGAACAAGTTGGCAGAATGACAGAATTGTTAAACCTAAAAAAAGGAGAGACAGCACAATTTGAAAATGCGGAGTTAAATAAAGTATTGCAAGGAGCAGAAGTAAACGAAAAATTCGACGAAATGTATGAAAAAACATTTGGAAACTTGCCGCCTACTACTGTAGAAGAACAAAAACAAACCGAAATTCAAACAGTAGAAGAAATAGCAAAATACGAAAACATATCAACATTTGAAAATGACTCATTAGCTAAGAAATTTAAGTTAGTGGGGATAGTATTTTCTACATACATAATAATTGAAATAGATGAAGAAATGTACATTTTAGATCAACATGCAGTACATGAAAGAATAAATTACGAAAAAGTAAAAGAAAGCTTCTATAATCAAAAAGAAAAAGATTCACAGATAATGCTACTTCCAGATGTAATAACATTAACACACAAAGAAATGGAAATAGTAAAAGAAAATGTAGAATTGTTCGAAGATGCAGGATTTGCACTAGAAGAATTTGGGGAAAACACAATAAAACTATTAGGTGTTCCAAATATATGTATAAATCTAGATACAAAACAATTATTTCTAGATATATTAGATGAGATTGATACAGTGGCAATTACGGCAAGAAAAGAAAAGGAAGAAAAATTCATAGCAACAATAGCGTGTAAAGCATCTGTAAAAGCAAATATGGATTTAGACGACCAGGAAGTATACAGCTTGTTAGAAGAATTATTAGAACTTCCAAATCCATTTACATGTCCGCACGGAAGACCAACAGCAATAAAAATGAGTAAAAAAGACATAGAGAAAAAATTCAATCGTAGGTAGAATGTAGGGGCGGGGTTCGTAAGGAATACCCATTAGCAAGACCAAACTCCGCCCTAAAATGAAATATGGAAAGGTAAAATTAAGATGAAACCCGAAATAATTGTAATTGTTGGACCAACTGCATCTGGAAAAACCAGCCTGTCTATAAAACTTGCAAAACAAAAAAACGGCGAAATAATATCAGCAGATTCAATGCAAATATACAAGTATATGGATATAGGAACTGCAAAAGTAACAAAAGACGAGATGCAAGGGATACCTCATTACATGATAGACATTGTTAGTCCAAACGAAAGGTTTAGTGTGTCTGACTATGTAAAACAGGCTACAGAATGTATAGAAAAAATTTTAGCAAAAGGAAAAACTCCAATAGTAGTTGGTGGAACAGGCTTATATATTGATTCTTTAATATATGGAATAAAATTTAGCGAACTAAAAATAGATGAAGAATATAGAGAAAAGTTAAATAAAATAGCAGCAGAAGAAGGGTTAGAAAACCTGTATAACATGGCGGTAGAAATAGACCCTGAGGCTATGAAAATAATAAGTAAAAATGATAGAAAGAGAATAATAAGAATATTAGAAATATATAAACAAACGGGAAAAACAAAAACTCAGCAAAACGTAGAATCAAGATTAGAAAGTGTACCGTATACATACAAAGTATACGGTATAGATATGAAAAGAGATTTGCTATATGAAAGAATAAATAAAAGAGTAGATATAATGCTTGAAAATGGTTTGATTGAGGAAGTAAAAGATATATTGGGCAAATACAATGAATTTCCAACAGCTATGCAGGGTTTGGGTTATAAAGAAGTAGTAGAGTATTTGAACGGAATAACTACAATGGAAGAAATGATAGAAAAATTAAAAAAGGAAACAAGAAGGTATGCAAAAAGACAATTAACATGGTTTAGGAAAAACAAAGAAATTACTTGGATAGACCCAAACGAAGGAGATAAAACACATGAAATTAGCGGGATTTTATGATGAAAGTATATCAAACGGACTAGGATGGAGAGCGGTAATATTTGTTAGTGGATGCCCACATAACTGTGAAAATTGCCATAACAAAGAAGCACAAGATTTTAATTATGGAACAGAATTTAATTCAAAAGAGATTATAGAAAAAATTTGTGATAACTCTATATTAAAAGGTGTTACATTATCTGGTGGAGAGCCACTTTGCAAAGAAAATGTGGCAGAAGTATTAAAATTCATACAGAGTTTAAAAAAAGAAAAAAGTTCGCTTAACATATGGTGCTATACAGGATACACGTACGAAGAATTGGTAGCAAGAGAAGATGATGTAACAAAGGAAGCTCTAGGAAATATAGATGTTTTAATAGACGGTCCATTTGTCGACTCATGCAAGGCTCCAAACCTAAAATTTAGAGGTTCTACAAATCAAAGAATAATAGATTTGAAAAATACTTTGCAAAATAATAGTGTTATAGAATTAGCTGTTTAAAAAGAAAAATCAAGAAATTATATTTCTTGATTTTTTAATTCATTTGCAGTAGCCTCATCTAATTTGCCGTTTTCTACCATAGTATAAATTACTTGATTTTGTCGTTCTTTACAAAGCTTTTTATTTACAGTTGGAGCGTATACAGAAGGGGCATTTGGGATTCCAGCAAGAAGTGTACATTCAAAAAGTGTTAAATCCCTTGGTTCTTTGTTATAGTACCCTCTAGCAGCTTCGCCAATTCCGTAGTATCCCTCTCCATAATAATTTGTATTAACATACAGTTCTAAAATTTCTTCTTTGTTTAAGTTTTTTTCAAGATGTACAGCCATAAAAGACTCGGAAACCTTTCTAGAAAGTTCTCGTTTTTGTGATAAATAAATGTTTTTAGCAACTTGTTGAGAAATTGTACTACCACCTTGGAGAAGAGATTTTTGGGAAATATTTGTCCAAATGGCTCTACCTATAGAAAATATATCAATTCCTTTATGTTCATAAAAACGATGATCCTCAACACAAACAACAGCGTCTAAAAAGGCTTGTGGAAGGTCTTGTATTTTTACATATGTAGATTTATTTCTTAATGAGTCTAATTTTTCATTTAGGGGTTCATCACCCAAAACTTTTTTATACTCAGAATAACCAGTTGCAACTACTAATCCAATGATTACTAAAAAGGTAATTAGTAGAATTATAACGATATTTCTAACAAATTTTAGAACGGTTTTCATATTTATCACCATAAACATTATAACAAAAAATGTTGAAAAAAACACTATAAATGTATATAATACATTTTACGTAAGAAAAGATTTTAAGATTGCCAAATGCAACAATTAAAATTAGTTTAGAAAGGATGTTAGCAAAAATATGGTATCAAAAGATAAAAGCATATGGATATTGTTAATATTTATATTATCAGGATTAGTAATAGGTGGATTATTAGGAGAAATAGCAAAACAAGTAGATTTTTTATGGTGGCTATCTTATGGACAAACTTTTGGATTAACATCACCAGTAGAATTAGATTTAAGTGTAATTGTATTAGCATTTAAAGTAATGTTTAAAATAAATATTGCTAGCATCATAGGAATGGCAATAGCAATTTTTATCTACAGAAAGGTGTAAGGTTGGTTATTGGCAATATAAATTAATAATTTTTGTTGTAGGGGTGGGGTTTGTGAGAAATGACCCGTTAGGAATACCGAACTCCACCCGAAATACGTACAAAAATAAATAGGGCGGAGTTTGGTCACACAAGAGGTATTCCTTACCAACCCCGCACCCTACAAACATTATTACATAAAATGTAATCTAAAAATTGTTTAAAAAAAATAATGGGGGCTATAATTTAGAAAGGGGACATGAGAAATGTCATTAAAAATTAAAGACATCCCATTATCAGAAAGACCATACGAAAAACTAGAAAATTACGGAGCAGAAATTCTTACAAATTCCGAATTATTAGCAATAATAATAAAAACAGGTACAAAGTCAGAAACCTCTATAACTTTAGCACAAAAAATATTAAATTTAAGAGAAACAACGTTAAAAGAAGATTTGAGTTTTTTGCAAGATGTTTCAATAAAAGAATTTACCCAAATAAAAGGAATTGGAAAAGTTAAGGCTATTCAATTAAAAGCAGTTGCAGAATTGTGTAAAAGGGCCGCAAGACCGATTAATCAAAATAAAAAGATAGTAAAAACAACAAAAGATGTTGTAGAAATATTGATGCCAGAACTAAAAAATGAGAAAAGAGAAATTGTAAAATTAGTAATATTAACGAGTAAGAATGCTATACAAAAAATAGTAGATATATCCTTAGGAAATGACAATAGCGCAAAAATAGAGCCAAAATATATAATATTAGAGGCAATAAAATTGCAAGCAACTAAAATAATTTTAGTTCATAATCATCCTAGTGGAGATTCAAATCCAAGTAAAGAAGATTACAGATTTACAGACAGAATATACGAATGTGCGGACCTAATGGGAATAGAACTACTAGACCACATAATAATAGGGCTGGACAGTTATACGAGCCTGTTGTCAAAACAGACGTAGGGCCACGCGGGTAGGGGCGTATTGCATACGCCCCCAATAAACAAAACAAACGTAGGGGCAGGTCTTGTGCCTGCCCGCACCAACAAAAAACAAATTAAACCAGGGGGAACAAATAATGAATTTTTTCAATTTTAAAACCAAAGATATTGGAATAGACTTAGGCACAGCAAATATTTTAGTTACGGTAAAAGGCAAAGGAATAGTACTTAGGGAACCTTCTGTTGTTGCAATAGATAAAAGAGATGGAAGCATACTTGCAACAGGGCATGAGGCAAAAGAAATGCTAGGAAGAACTCCCGAAAAAATAGATGCAGTAAGACCATTAAAAGATGGAGTAATAGCAGACTTTACAGCGACAAGATTATTGCTTAAAAACTTAATTTCTAAAGTGTCACAAAGATACAATATAGGCAGAACAAGAGTAGTAGTAGGTGTTCCATCTGGAATTACAGAGGTGGAAGAAAGAGCAGTAGAAGAGTCAATTTTGCAAGCCGGTGCAAAAGAAGTATATCTTATAGAAGAGCCTATGGCAGCTGCAATTGGAGCAAACATGGAAGTTGCAGAACCAAGTGGTAATATTATTGTAGACATTGGTGGAGGAACAACAGAAGTAGCAGTAGTTTCATTAGGAGGTATCGTAGTAAGTAATTCAATTAGAATAGCAGGAGATGAATTAAACGAAGACATAATAAATTATGTAAAAAAGGAATTAAATTTGGCGATAGGGGAAACTACAGCAGAAGAAATAAAAATAGAAGTAGGTTCAGCAATGCCGTTAGATAGAGAAGCCGAAATGGAAGTAAGAGGTAGAGACTTAACTACTGGGCTACCTAAAAACATAATAGTTACATCAACTCAAATAGAAGAAGCAATAAAACCATCGGTATCAGAAATAGTTGATATAATAAAAATGACGTTAGAAAAAACGCCACCAGAACTTGCATCAGATATAGTAGTAAAAGGAATAGTGCTAGCAGGTGGAGGCGCATTAATAAGAAATTTAGATAAATTAGTAAGTAAAGAAACTGGGATGCCAGTATATGTTGCGGAATTTCCATTAGAATGTGTTGTAAAAGGAACAGGAAAAACATTAGAAGATTTAGAAAAACTAAAAACGGTGTTAACAAATTCTAGACGCCGTAGATAGACTTATATTCAAATGGGGGATAAAATGAATAGAAAAAGCGGAAAAACTGGAATAATAATAACGATAATTATATTGATAATTATTGTTATATTAACGCACGCCAATTTTTCTAAATTAGAACAATTAGTTAGTCAAATAGTAATGCCAGTACAAAATAGCCTTACATATGTAAAAAATAAAGTTTCCAACAATGATGACTTTTTTATAAGTCTAGAAGAACTAAAAAGACAAAATAGCGTTCTAAAAAATGAGAATGAAACCTTAAAAGAGAATCTAAGGGAAATGGAAATATTAAAAGCAGAAAACGCAGTATTAGCCCAATATGCAAATTTAACGGAAGAGTATGCTGAGTACCAAACTGTTCCAGCATACATAATAAATAAAGATGTAAGCAATTTGAGTAATATCATAGTAATAAACGTAGGAACAAAAGATGGAGTAAAAGAAAACATGACAGTAATAGCAAATAAAGGACTTGTAGGCTATGTAATATCAGTATCAGAAAATACAGCTAAAGTACAAACAATATTGGATGCTGGGACAAATGTAAGTTCTTTAATAAGTACATCAAGAGAAGGAATAGTATTGAAAGGTATATTAGGAAGCGAGACTACACTAAAGGGAATGTACATACCAACAGATGCAGTACTTATAACAGGAGATGAGGTTGAAACATCTGGGATTGGTGGAATATATCCCAAAGGAATAGCAATAGGGAAAATAAGGGACATTATAGAAACAAAGAATATTACAGATAGATATATAATAGTTGAAACCGCAGTAGATTTTACAAAACTGGAAACCGTCTTAGTCATCACAAAATAAATAATATTGTAGGGGCAGGTCTTGTGCCTGCCCATGTTCAAAAATAGATATTTGAAAGGAATAACCATGAAAAAAATATTGGTACACACATTAGTAATAATTGCATTTTTCATAATTTATATATTGCAGGCCAATTTTTTTAATTGGTTTAATATATATGGGGTAAAACCTAATCTTTTTGTAGTACTGGTAATATTTATAGGATTATTTATGGGCAAGATAGAAGCAGCAGTGTATGGGACTTTGATAGGATTATTATATGTGCTTTTAATAGGAAAAAACACTAGCGCAAATGCTGTAATATTAGGATTATTAGGATATGCTGTTGGTACATACAGAAATAGCTTCTCTAAAGAAAATAGACTCAATATAATGATTATAATAGCATCAGGAACAATAATATATGAAATTAGTATATACATACTAAAAATTATATTTAGTGGTGTTAGTATACAGATATTAGAGTTCTTAAAAATACTGTCAATAGAGATATTATTTAATACAATATTAACTATAATACTATATCCAATAGTATTGGCATTAGGTGAAAAAACAGATAAAGTAATTCACGCTAAAAAAGCAATGCGATATTATTAAAAATATGTGTGGGACGCAGGTCTATTGTAATGGCAGGGTTATTGTAGGGGCGCATGCTTGCGCCCAGACCCCTTAGGAATACCTCAAATAGGAGGAGAAATAATTTGAAAGCAAAAACATCTGAGCAAAAAGAAAATTTAAGATACAATTTGCTGACTATGTTTATATACATAGTTGGTATAATACTTATTGTTCAATTGTTCAATTTTCAAATTATACATGGAAAAGAGTATAGGGAAACATCAAATAACAGATTAACTAGGGAAACAATAATAACAGCAGCAAGAGGGCAAATATTAGATACAAGTGGCAGAACCTTAGTAGGAAATACAATGAGTTTTAGAGTTGAATTATATAAAACCAAACTAGAATACGACACATTAAATCAAACAATATTAACACTTTTAACCTTATTAGAGAAAAATGGGGATACCTATGTAGATACATTTCCAATAAAGTTAAATCCAATAGAATATACTTTTTCGTCTGAAGAGCAAAAACTAAAATGGCTTAATACTAATAAAATAGACGAAAACGCATCTGCTGAAACTGCATTTAATGCATTCAAAGAAAAATATAATATAACTTCAGAATTTAATGAAGAGGTAAGAAAAATAATAGTAGTACGATACAGAATAGCAAACGAGGGATATAGTAACACAAGACCATTAATAATATCAAAATCAATTGGTAGAGTATCTATGTTAGAAATAAAAGAAAAATCTTCTGAATTTCCAGCAATAGGTATAGTAGATGAGCCTATAAGATATTATTTAAACGGAAAATTAGCATCACATATAGTTCGGTTATATAGGGAAAATAAGCGATAAAGAATTGTCTGCACGAGAAGGGTATGAATTAAACGATTATATCGGAAAAACCGGAATAGAGTATGTGTTTGAAGAATATTTAAGAGGAAAAAATGGATTAAAGCAGGTAGATATAAATACAGATGGAGATACAGTTGAAGAGTATGTTGTACAAGAAGCAGTTAGAGGAAGCGATGTGGTACTCACAATAGATGCAAATGTGCAAAGAATAAGCGAAAATGCACTGGCAAAAAATATGGATAGAATAAGAAATGGAGCATTTGGAAAAAAATATTCTGCAACTAAAGGAGCAGTAGTTGTAACAAACGTCAAGACCGGAGAAATTCTTTCTATGGTGAGCCTTCCAGATTATGAACCAGAACTTTTAACAAATGGAATTTCAACGCAAAAGTGGAATGAATATGAAGCTAATCAATCCCTATTTAATATTGCAATAGCAGGTTCATCGCCACCAGGTTCAATATTTAAGATGGTAACTGCAACTGCTGGATTAGAAACGGGAGCAATTACAACTGCAGATGAAATAAACGATACAGGAGTATATCCAAGAGGACACAATCCTGTGTGTTGGATTTGGACCAATCAAAGAAGAGGACATGGATACTTAAATGTATCAGAAGCAATACAACATTCTTGCAATTATTTCTTTTATGAAGTTGGATACAGAGTAGGAATTTTAGAAATAGAAAGATATGCAAGGTATTACGGGTTAGGAGAAAGAACTGGAATAGAATTACCTTCTGAGACTTCGGGAACACTAGCAGGGGAAACTCTTTATAGTACAAAAGGTCAAACATGGTACTTAGGCAATACACTTTCTGCAGCAATTGGACAGGCAGAAAACGAGTTTTCTCCAATACAAATTTCAAAATATGTTAGTATGCTAACAAATGGCGGAAAAAACTTAGATTTAAGTATAGTAAAAACAATAATAAATGCAGATGGTACAGAGGTAGCGAAAGAAGAGATAGAAAAGTTTTCTAATGAAAAACTAGGGTTAAGTGGAGAAAAAAGAGAAGATCTGAATATTAACCCTGAAAACTTAAATGCTATACTAGAAGGCATGAGATCTGTTGCGAACGACACTGGAGGAACAGCATATTCAACATTTAAAAACTTTGGTATAGAAGTAGGTGGAAAAACGGGTTCGGCTCAAGCCGTAGGCAAGACCAATGCTTGGTTTGTTGGATTTGCACCATACAATGATCCCGAAATTTCAATAGTAGTATATGTAGAAGATGGTGGTTCTGGAGGGTATACAGCAGAAGTTGCAAAAGAAATAATAGGAGAATATTTTGGTATGAACTCGACAGAAGTAAAAGAAGATGTTACAATAAGCACATATGAACAAACCTATATGTAAATGTAGGGGCGTATTGCATACGCCCTAACAAACAATAGGTAAAATTAAAAAACAGACACATGGCACCTCTCGCGCTACTCTACTAAAATTATAAAAAGGAGACTAACTATGGAAATAGAAATAAACGAAAACGAAATAAAAATAAGGGTAATGCCCGAATCTACAGCAGAAGAAATAACAACATACCTAAAAGAAAACAAAGAAAAAATATTAGAAACAGAAAAAACAGAAGAAACCCTAATATTAATAATAGGGAAAGAATTATCAAAAGAAGATAAAAAAATAGTTACAGAAAAATTAAAAGACATAACCGATATTCCCGTAAGATACGATATTCCAGAAAAACTAGAATTAGTAGATATAAAAAAGCCATATGAAGAAGATATAGAGGAATCAAAAACAAAGTTTTACAAAGGGTCACTTCGAAGTGGACAAAGAGTAGAATTTGAAGGAAGTATAATAATAATTGGAGATGTAAATGGAGGTTCAGAAGTAGTTGCAACGGGAAACATTGCGATACTTGGAAGTCTAAGAGGAGTTGCACATGCAGGTTCAGATGGAAACAAAAAAGCGATAGTAACAGCAGTAAAAGTAGATGCTCCACAAATAAGAATAGCAAATAGTGTAAAAGATATAAAAAGTCAAATTGATGAGTCAAAGAAATATATATACGCATATATAAAAGACGAGGAAATAATAATAGAGTAGGGGGGAGGCCATGTAGGGGCGCATGACCCTGCGCCCAACTCATTAGCAAGACCCAACTCCGCCCTATACAGACAGCAAAAATTGTCGACAAAAAAACATTGACAAAATGGTATTACAGAAGTATACTAAAAATATAAATTGTATAGTTTTTCATTAGAGCTTTGCACAAAAAAAGACTAGGGGTGCGACCCTAGTCTTTTTTTTAGTAGCACTAATTGCTGAATTCTTTTAATATGTATAATACTAAAATTAGCACTACTATTTTTGTATAGTTCTTCATAAAGCTAATACACCTCCCTCAAACCAAATTTGCCGAAAGGCTAGTTTATTATACAATTATTTGCAGTATACGTCTAGAAATTTACAAAAAAATGTTCGACAAAATTCGAGCAATTTTAACATTCTAGTGTCCTTTGGAATTGGTATTATTGTAGGGGCACCTGCCCACAGGGGCCCTAATAAAATAATTGTTTCTCTGTGCTTGGTAATAATTATGTTTTATCATCTGTAGGGGCGCATGATTGCGCCCTATCGCGATTCTGCATTATTTAATAGGGGCGCAATCATGCGCCCCTACAAGGCCTTCTATCCGCTGTGATTCGAACGAATTGCCTAAATTCCTTAACACAAGCATAATACAAATTTAACATAATTGTAATAAAAGACTGGTAAAAGAATATCCGTAAGAAAAGCGGGACTTTTACCAGCTTTTAGCCGTTTACTTACTATAGACATCTATTTATAATTAAGACAAAAAGGGATAAAGAGGAATGGGGTTGTACATGAAGTTCATGTGGGGAGAACGAAAACAAAAGGTGGTATTAGCAGTAGCTGGAATAGTGGCGCTACTGCTTATGCTTGCGTATTTTCTTGTACAAGCAAAGTATACACATACAGAAAAAGTAGAGGTATCAATTTCCTTTAGAGAATTTAGAATAGCAGAAACCGAAATAATGCTAAGTAGAGAGGAAATCTTGCCAGAACCATTGGATGTAACAATTACTGCTAGCCAGATAGGTGATTATGATTTAAAAATTCAGTATAAGGTAGATGATGGTGATTGGGGAGACTACTTAGAAGCATTTACAGTAAACAAAAATTGCACAGTATCTGCTAGAATATATAGATTAGATTTTACAGGACCAACTACGGTAAAGAATATAACAAATATATTGCCTGTAAAAATAGGAGACATGCGGATACGAAACCTTAGCATCTGCTTTTAAAAAAGTAGAAGACGGAGAAACTATAGAAGTTTTAGCTAACACTATAGAGGAAGAACAAAGCATATTGAGTGGAGCAAAAGAAGTAGTAGTTGAATTAAATGGATTTACAGTATCTGGCTCTATTGCAGGTAGCTTAATACAAATGAACGATACTGCAAGTCTAAGCATAAATGGAGAAGGAACAATAGAAAACACACAAGAAATAGGGATATATAATACTGGAACTGGTACTTTAAACATAACAGATGTAACAGTAAAAGCAAGTGGAACGGGTTCGGCTTGGATAAGGGGAATACAAAGTGAGAATGGAAAACTAAATGTAACAAGAGGAAAAGTAGTAGTTTCTGGAAATCCTACAACAAACCAGATGGTTGGTATAGCAAATGGTCTAAACAGTCCTATGAATGTAGATGGAACAATAGTAGAAGCAAGTAATTCTGGAACTATAGAGATGCATGGAATATGGACACATACATCTAATTCAGTAATAGGTAATGTAAATATAAATGTAACTTCAACTGGCAGTGGAAATGTAGTAGGAATAGGAGTATATGAAGCGGCAGATGCTGTAATTACGAACTCAACTATAACAGTAAATCCTACTGCTTGGGGAGTAGGAATAAGTACAAATAAAACAGCAGATGCAACAATAAATGGAGGAACCATTACAATAAATGGAATATCTGGAAGTGGCGACAGCAATAATGGAATATATACTACATCTTCAGGTGTAATGAATGTAAACAATGTAACGATTGTAGGAACAAGAAACGGCAGTGGGGATATTTATGGAATACTGAATGCTAGTACTACTGGGGGAGTAATAAATGTAGAAGGCGGAAGTATATCTGTTACGGATACAGGTGCAGGTACAAATAGTTCGATAGGTATATATATGTGGGGAGCTGGAACAGTAAATGCAAATGAAACTAAAGTAGATGCTATAAATACCTCTACAGGATATTCATTTGGAGTATCTATTACAGGAATAGGAGGAGTATCTACAGCAAATTTAACTAATTTAGATGTAACTGCAACAAGTGGTGGAGCACTACGAGGAATAGAGGTTAGACAAAATAGTATAATAAACATAGATGGAGGAAGTTATATAGCAGAAGCACCAGGAAGTGGAAAGGATTCTATAGGATTAAATGTTTATCGACTTCCTGAGTATGAAGTTGTAGCTCCAAACATCATAATTACAATAGGAAAAAATGATGGAACAATAAGTAAGACTAGCCCAGTTATTACCGGAGCGACATGGGGGATAAATCCAAATGCAGAGGCCATAGTAAACTTCTACGATGGAGTAATAACAGGAAGCGCTACAAGCGGAAGTTCAATTGTGTATGTAGCCGGAGTACAGCAAAACATTCCAGAAGATGCAAGCGTAGTAAAAAGTAGTAGCACGGGAAGAGAAGTAGCAACATTAGAATTTAACGGAGTTGCAAAAATAGGAGATAGAGAATATGTGTCTTTACAAAAAGCAGTAGCAGCAGCTGTAACAGGCGACACTATAGAAATGATAGCAAACTCGGTAGAAACTGTGCAAACCGTAGTAAACAGCGGAAAGACATTAACGCTTAACTTGAACGAATTTACAGTGTCTGGTTCGGTTACCGGAGCTTTAATACAAATGAACGATACTGCAAGCCTAAGCATAAATGGAGAAGGAACAATAGAAAACAAAATAGAAAGAGGAATATATAATACTGGAACAGGTACTTTAAACGTAACAGATGTAACAATAAAATCGAGCGGAACAGGTTCAGCAGTGGTAAGGGCTGTAGAAAGCGGTAATGGACCATTAAATGTAACAAGAGGAAAAATAGTGGCAACTGGAAATTCAACAATTGATTTAGTTGGAATAGCATATAATGGTGGTAGTAGCTCTATAAATATAGATGGAACAATAGTAGAAGCGAGTAATTCTGGAACTGGAAATGTAAATGGAATATGGACACTTACTCCTAATTCACGTATAAGTAATGTAAATGTAAAAACAACTTCAACTGGCAGTGGAGATATAGCTGGAATAGGAGTATATGGTGCAGGAGATGCTGTAATTACGAGCCCAACTATAACAATAAACCCAGTTGCTTGGGGAGCAGGAATACAATTACTAAATACTGCAAATGCAGAAGTAAATGGTGGAACTATAACAATAAATGGAGCATCTGGAAGTAGCACAAGTGCAAATAGCGGAGTGCGTAATTATGGTTCCGGAACTGTAAATGTAAATAATGTAACAATTATAGGCTCAAGAAGTGGTAATGGAATAATTGCCGGAATATGTAATGATAGTCCGGTTGGTGGAATAATGGATGTAGAAGGAGGAACAATATCTGTTACTCACACAGCGGATAATAGTCCTCTAGGTATATTTACATATGGAACTGGAACAGTAAATGCAAATGAAACCAAAATAGATTCTATAAATAGTTCTACAGGATATGCATTTGGTGTATGTATTACAGGAATAGGAGGAGTATCTACAGCAAATTTAACTAATTTAGATGTAACAGTTACTGGTAGTGGATGGCTACGAGGAATAGAGGCTAGACAAAACAGTGCAATAAACATAGATGGAGGAAGTTATATAGCAGAAGTGCCAGGAAGTGGAAGAGATTCTATAGGATTAGCAGCTTATCGATTCCCTGAGTACGAAGTCGTAGCTCCAAACAGTATAATTACAATAGGAAAAGATGATGGAGGAATAAGTAAAACAAGCCCAGTTATTACTGGAGCAACATGGGGTATATATGCAATTTACGAAGATGCTATAGTAAACTTCTACGATGGAGTAATAACAGGAAGTAGTACCGCCGGAAGCACAATTGTAGCAATATCTGGAGTACAGCAAAACATTCCAGAAGGTGCAAGCGTAGTAAAAAGTAGTAGTACGGGAAGAGAAGTGGCGACATTAAAAATAGATGGAGTTGCAAAAATAGGAGATACTGAGTATGTATCTTTACAAAAAGCAGTAGCAGCAGCTGTAACAGGCGACACTATAGAAATGATAGCAAATTCAGTAGAAACTGTGCAAACTGTAGTAAATAATGGGAAGGTATTAACACTTAATTTAAACAACTTCACAGTATCTGGCTCTATTGCAGGTAGCTTAATACAAATGAACGATACTGCTAGTTTAAGCATAAATGGAGAAGGAACAATAGAAAACAGAATAGAAAGAGGAATATACAATACTGGAACAGGTAGCTTAAACATAACAGATGTAACAGTAAAGGTAAGCGGAACAGGATCTGCAGTGGTAAGGGCTGTAGAAAGTAATAGTGGATCATTAAATGTAACCGCTGGAAAAATAGTGGCAACTGGAAATTCAACAGATAATATAGTTGGGATAGGATATAATGGTGGTAATAGTTCTATAAATATAGATGGAACAATAGTAGAATCGAGTAATTCTGGAACTGGAGATGCACATGGAATATGGACACATACACCCAATTCAGTAATAAGTAATGTAAATGTGAAAACAACTTCAACTGGCAGTGGAGCTATAGCGGGAATAGGAGTATATGGTGCGGCAGATGCTGTAATTACGAACCCATCGATAACAATAAATCCAGTTGCTTTTGGAGCAGGAATAAATACATCAGGTACAGCAGGTGCAACAGTAAATGGAGGAACCATTACGGTAAATGACAATTCTGTAGATATAGACGGCGTTAATGGAATATGTCATCAAAGTACAGGTACAATAAATGTAAACAATGTAGCAATTACAGGTACAAAAAGTGGAGAAGGAGGAATTTTTGGTATAAATGTACGTGATGGGGAAACAAATATAAAAGGAGGAACTATATCTGTTACATATACGGGTACAAATAGTTATGCTGTGGGCATACATACATATGGAACGGGAACGCTAAATGCAAATGGAACTACAATTAATGCAGTTACAAATAATAGTAGTGGAAATCCATATACATTTGGATTGGCTTTTAGAGGAGTAGATGGAGTATCAACTGCAAATTTAACAAATTTAAACGTAACAGTCACAGGTACTGGATATCATAGAGGAATAGATGTTAATCAAAATACAGTAGTAAATATAGATGGAGGAAGTTATGTAGTAGGCACACCGGGAAGTGGAAAAGATTCTTATGGACTAGTTGTTTATCAGAATTCTGAGATTGCTACTGTTGCACCCAAAGCAATAGTAACAATAGGAAAAGATGATGGAGGAATAAGTAAAACAAGTCCGATTATTACTGCGGCAACGGATGGTATATATTCAGGTTATGCGGATACTAGAATAAACTTCTACGATGGAGTAATAACAGGAAGTAGTACCGCCGGAAGCACAATTGTAGCAATATCTGGAGTACAGCAAAACATTCCAGAAGGTGCAAGCGTAGTAAAAAGTAGTAGCACGGGAAGAGAAGTGGCGACATTAAAAATAGATGGAGTTGCAAAAATAGGAGATACTGAGTATGTATCTTTACAAAAAGCAGTAGCAGCAGCCACAACAGGTGATACCATAGAAATGATTGCAAATTCAGTAGAAACTGTGCAAATAATAGCAAATAATGGGAAAATGCTAACATTAGATTTAAACAACTTCACAATATCTGGCTCTATTGCAAGTCCGCTAATACAAATAAACGATACCGCAAGTTTAACTATAAATGGAACAGGTACAATAGAAAATAAGGTAGAACGAGCAATATACAATAGCGGGACAGGAACATTAAATGTAACAGATGTAACAATAAAATCAAGCGGAACAGGAGCAGCGGTTGTAAGAGGTATTCAGAGTAATAATGGAGCTTTAAATGTAACAGGAGGAAAAATTGTAGCGACAGGAAGTACATCTGCGTTTTTAGTTGGAATAGCATATAATGGGACAAGTGGAGCTTTAAATGTAGATGGAACGGTAGTTGAAGCTAGTAATCTAAATATTAATACAACTTCTGCAGCGGTATCTGGAATATATACAAATTCGACTAAAAGTAATATAAGTAATGTAAATGTTACATCAACTGCAACTGGTAGCGGAAGCATAAATGGTATAGCAGCTTACGCTTCTGCAGAAGCCACAATTACGAATCCAACAGTAACAATAAATCCTTGTAGTTGGGGAGTGGGGATATTTGTAAAAGATAATACAAATGTAGTGGTAAATGGAGGAACTATAGTAGTAAATGGTGAATCTGGAACTAATACAAGCGTCAATGCAGGAATAGAAAGTGATGGAAATGCTGTAGTAGAAGCAAATAATTTAATTATTTCAGGAACAAGGAGCGGAAATGGCCAAATTGTAGGTGCAATAGCTGCTGGCGCTTCGGTAATGGACATAAGCGGTGGAAGTATTTCTATGACTACCTCAAGTACATCGACTGCAGCAGGTACTGCAGTGGGTATAGAAACATCTGGTACAGGGACTTTAAATGCATCTAGTATTCAGATAATAGTAGATGCAACAAAAGGAACTAATTCTATAGGAGTATTCAACAGTGGAGTAAATGGAATAGCTACTATGAATTTAACTAATTTAGATGTAACTGCTACAGGTAACGGATATGTTAGAGGAATATATCAGAAGCAAAATTGTGTACTAAATATTTATGGGGGTAGTTATATAGCAGGAAGTACGGTAAGCGGAAAAAGTTCTATTGGACTTATGATACAGAATGAAATTGTAGCAGATAAAAGTATAGTAACAATAGGGAAAAATGATGGAGGAATAAGTAAAACAAGCCCAGTAATTACTGGAGAAACTTATGGATTGTATGCACAATATGCTAATACTATAGTAAATTTCTACGATGGAATAATAACAGGAAGTAGTAGCGCTGGAAGTTCAATTAAGTACGAATCCGGAGTAGTTGTAAACATTCCAGAAGATACAGAAATACTTAAAAGTAGTAGTACAGGAAGAGAAGTGGCAACATTAAAAATAGATGGAGTTGCAAAAATAGGAGATGTAGAATATGCGTCTTTGCAAAAAGCAGTTGCAGCCGCTGTAACAGGAGATACCATAGAAATGATTGCAAACTCGGTAGAAACTGTGCAAACCGTAGTAAATAACGGAACGGTGCTAACATTAGATTTAAACAACTTCACGGTATCTGGCTCTATTGCAGGTAGTTTAATAAAAATGAATGATACTGCTAGTTTAACTATAAACGGAACAGGTACAATAGAAAACAAAACAGAACGAGCAGTATATAATAGTGGAACAGGTACTTTAAACATAACAGATGTAACAGTGAAGGCGAGCGGAACAGGAGCAGCATCTGTGAGAGGTATTGAAAGCAATAATGGAACTTTAAATGTAGCAAGAGGGAAAGTGGTAATAGCTGGAAATAATGTTACAACAAACACAGTTTGCGGAATACTATATGTTGGTACAACTGGAATCTTAAATATAGATGGAACAGTAGTAGAAGCAAGCAATTCGGGAAATGCAAGTGTTCTTGGACTTAGTACAAATTCAACAAATTCAGTTATAAGTAATGTAAATGTAAAAACAACTTCAACTGGCAGTGGAACTATAGCGGGAATAGGAGTTTATTCTTCTTCAAAAACAGTAATTACAAATCCAGAAATAACAATAAACCCAAATGCAGGAGGACACGGAATAATTGCAGCATACTCAGCTAATGCAACAATAAACGGAGGAACCATAACAATAAATGGTTCTTCTGGAACTAGTACAAACGCTAATATTGGAGTACGTAATTATGGTTCTGGAACTGTAGATGTAAATGATGTAACAATTACAGGTTCAAGAAGCGGTGATGGATGGATTGCTGGAATATATAACGACAGTTCGAGCGCTGGAGTAGTAAATACAGAAGGAGGAAAAATATCTGTTACACATACAGGTGCAAAGAATTCGTTTGGACTATATACAAGAGGAACTGGAACGATAAATGCAAACGAAACTAAAGTAGATGCTATAAGCGCTGATACTGGATATGTCTTTGGAGTATGTATTACAGGAATAGGAGGAGTAGCAACAGCAAATTTAACTAATTTAGAGTTAACAGCTACAGGTATGGGACATCTTCGTGCAATACATGTTACACAAAATGCTGTGGTTAATATAGATGGAGGAAGTTATGTCGCAGGAATACCAGGAAGTGGGAAAAGCTCTTATGGATTGTGTACTACCCAAGATTCTAATGTTGAAGTTGTTGCGCAAAAAGCAATAGTTACAATCGGAGAAGACGATGGAGGAATAAGCAAAACAAGTCCAGTAATCACTGGAGGAACTTATGGAATATATTCACATTATACCAATACTATAGTGAACTTCTATGATGGAGTAATAACAGGTAGTAGCGCCGCAGGAAGCTCACTTAAGTATGTAACAGGCGTAGTGCAAAATATTCCAACGAACAGCAATATAACAAAAAGCACAGTAAACTCTAGAGAAACAGCAAAATTACAATAAGAGAGGGTTCCTAAAATAGGATAGTCTCGAAGTAAAAATTCTAGGGAGAACAAATAGAGACTAAGGCGTTAGCCTTAGTCTCTATTTGTTTAGGAGATAAACTCTCCATATTCGGTAAACACATCGTAAAGTGTTGCCGAAAAGTTAGACACGATTTCATCACTGTATCTGTTATTTGCCGTGTGCTGTGTTAGTACCATGAACATAAAATCACCGTACATACTGTGGAATATACCACCATCATGGCATACTCCATTAGTTCCACTCCAACCGCTCTTGTGGTGAGCAGGTATTCCTGTACCGTTATACCAAAAAGCATAGGATGTGTTATTTAATGTTTCGTCCATGAAATCCGCTTCCGGGGTGCCAGATTTGCAGAAAGCATAAATGTATTGCCATTCTAACAATCTGTCGGACACTGTTGCGTTTCCGTATTTCATCCAGCCTAAAGTATCGCTACTTCCTATAGATTCCATCTTTTTGTCGAAGTCCGTGGTACCAAACCTATTTCTAAGCATTTGATAGCCATCGTCGTCGGAATAATACAAGGTGTACCAAATAATGTCCTTTAGGGTAAATACCTCATCTTCCTTTGCTCTTTCGCGTAGCGGAGAATTTTTTTCTGCGGTGTAAGCATCTTCTGCATAGTTATACACATATGTTGTATCTAATGTAATACAGTCATCTGTGTGTGTATGCGCTTCAGTGCAAATGCATTCGGTAAGCACATACCAGCAAAAAGGTGCTTTCACAGTACTTGCTCCGCCGAAAACTCGGTCAGGTTTGTACTGCAGAATGATTTCTCCTGTATAGGGGTCCTTGAGTGCAAAGCTGATGTTGTAATTCGGATTTTCTGCATAAAAGTTATCCAATTTTTGAATAGCATCAGCAGAGAATACAAATTCATTGCTACTTAGCAAGAAAGATTCGTAGCCAGACTCATATGTTGTTTTATTAAATGCTGAATCTGAGTCGCTTGCGGAGGTGGGTGCCTCGGGATAAGAAGTTGTTACTTCTGTTTCCGCGGCAGTTGTCTCTGGAGCGGTAGTGGTTTGGGGTACTTCTGTTGTAGTAGGAGTTACGGTTGTTGTAACAGTCGTAACCTCTGTCACAGCAGTTGTAGAAACAGGAGGCTCGTCGTCTGACGAAGGTAATCCTGCGTCTTCCCAAAATTGTTTGTCAAAATCGGGGTCAAATAACCATGCAGTCGAAGAAGTGTCTTGCTTAGATAAATTCACAGAAGCAATAGCTTTTGCAGTATTATCTATTTGGCTGTCAAATGTTGCCATGATAGGAGTAAATATTATGTCTGCAAGAAGAGGTAGGGAAATGAATGTTATCAAAGCTGTTATCATTGCATAAAACGTAAGAGAGTACAGATAGCCTTGATTTTGTGCAGGAAGTCGTTTTGCTACAAGCCGTTTGGCTTGCCTTTTCCGTTTCCAATTTAGTGCCCAAATTCGTACACTTGTTTTTTTGCTTTTCCGAGGTGCTTTGGGTGCTTTGTATTTGTTGAACATAATAATGCTCCTTTCGATACGTAAGATGGAAAGAGTATATCATAAAAAATAAATATTGACAAGGCTTATTTCCGTATGTTATACTTACTAAATTGATTTAGGTTTTATTGTATTTAAAAGAGAGGAATTGAAGTTATCTAAGGTGCTATACCTGCAAAATTCGTTAGGGCAGCTGGATTTTGGAGGTAGCAAACATTTGATTTTTAAGAGGGACTTTTTTAGATAAATAAAATGTTTCTGCTCAAAATATTTTTAATATCTAAGGAGTTGATTCATTTTGTTAACAGACATTAAATACGAAAAAGCAGTTCGTAAAAGTTTTGCCAAAATAGGCGATTTCATCGATATGCCAAATCTTATAAAAGTACAAAAAGATTCTTATGAGTGGTTCATAAAAGAAGGATTAGGAGAAGTTTTAAGAGATATATCTCCAATTATCGACTACACAGGAAATTTAGTTCTAGAATTTTTCGATTATTACATGGAAGAAAAAACAAAATATTCTACAGAAGAGGCAAAAGAAAGAGATGCCACTTATTCAACGCGTCTACATGTAAAAGTAAGATTAATAAACAAGGAAACAGGAGAAATAAAAGAACAAGAAATTTACCTTGGCGACTTCCCACTTATGACAGATAGCGGAACATTCATAATAAATGGAGCCGAAAGAGTTATAGTAAGTCAGTTAGTTCGTTCACCAGGAGCATATTACGAATCTGGATACGACAAAACAGGTAAAAAAATATATTCCTCTACGGTAATGCCAATTAGAGGTGCGTGGTTAGAATACGAAACAGATGCTAACGACGTATTTTATGTAAGAGTAGATAGAACAAGAAAATTGCCAGTAACTACATTGTTACGTGCAATAGGAATAGCTACCGACAACCAAATAATAGACTTATTTGGAGAAGAAGAAAAAATAATTGCCACTTTGGCAAAAGATACAGTAAAAACTACGGACGAAGCGTTAGTAGAAATATATAAAAAATTAAGACCAGGAGAACTTCCAACAGTAGAGGCTGCAAGGAATTTGTTTAATGGTTTATTCTTCGACCCTAGAAGATACGACATGGCAAAAGTAGGTAGATACAAATTCAATAAAAAATTAAGTATATCTCACAGAATAATAAATCAAACTGCATACGAAACAATAGTAAATCCAGAAACAGGAGAAGTTTTAGTAGAAAAAGGAGATGTAATATCTCGCGAGGTTGCACTGGAAATTCAAAATGCAGGAATAAATGTAGTAGATGTAAATAAAGATGACAAAAAAGTTAGAATAATAGGAAATGGTACAGTAGACATACACAAATTTGTAGAAGAAGATTTAACCGACTTAAACATTAAAGAATTTGTAAACTATGAAGTGCTAAAAAGTATAGTAGAAAACACAAGTAAAAAAGACTTAAAAGCTACAATAATAGAGAGAATGGAAGAATTAGTTCCAAAACACATAGTAACAGAAGATATAATCGCATCTGTTAACTATTTAATAAACTTGCAACACGGCTTAGGAAGAACAGACGATATAGATCATTTAGGAAACAGACGTATTAGATGCGTAGGCGAATTATTACAAAACCAATTTAGAATTGGTCTTACAAGATTAGAAAGAGTTATAAGAGAAAGAATGACAGTACAAGACCTAGACGTTATAACTCCACAAACATTAATAAACACGAAACCAATAACATCAGCAATTAGAGAATTCTTTGGAAGTTCACAATTATCACAATTCATGGATCAAACAAATCCATTATCTGAACTTACACATAAAAGAAGAATTTCTGCATTAGGACCTGGTGGTTTATCTAGAGAAAGAGCAGGTTTCGAGGTTAGAGACGTTCATTATACACACTACGGAAGACTATGCCCAATAGAATCTCCAGAAGGACCAAACATAGGTCTTATATCTGCATTATCTTCATTTGCAACAATAAACGAATATGGATTTATAGAAACACCATACAGAAAAATAGATCAAAAAACTCACAAAATTACAGACGAAGTTACATACATGACAGCAGACGAAGAAGACGACTATTCTATAGCACAAGCATCAGAACCAAAGGATAAAACAGGAAAACTTACAAACAAAAAAATAAAAGTAAGATACTTAGACGAAATTATAGAAGTAGAACCAGACAAAGTAGATTTCATAGATGTATCACCAAAGCAGTTAGTTTCAATAGGTGCAGCCATGATACCTTTCTTGGAAAACGATGACGCTAACCGTGCATTAATGGGTGCAAACATGCAACGTCAAGCAGTTCCGCTTATGATTACAGACTCTCCTATAGTAGGAACAGGTGTAGAATATAAAGCCGCAAAAGACTCTTCAATAATGGTAATAGCAGAAGAAGGCGGAACAGTAGAAAAAGTTACAGGAGATCAAATAGTTATAAAAAATACTAAAGGTAAAACAGATACATATTCACTACGTAAATTTAAAAGAACAAATGGTGGAACATGTATAAATCAAAGACCAATAGTAAAAGTAGGAGAAAAAATAAATAAAGACGATGTTATAGCAGACGGACCATCAACACAAAATGGAGAAATGGCACTTGGTAAAAACGTTCTTATAGCATTTGCTACATGGGAAGGATACAACTACGAGGATGCTATTTTGCTTAGTGAAAAACTAGTTAAAGAAGATGTATATACATCAATACATATAGAAGAATACGATTGTGAATGTCGTGATACAAAATTAGGACCAGAAGAAATAACTAGAGATATCCCTAACATAGGAGAAGATTCTTTAAAAGACTTAAGTGAAGAAGGTATTATTAGAATTGGTGCAGAAGTAAGACCGGGAGATATTTTAGTTGGTAAAGTTACACCAAAAGGAGAAACTGAACTAACTGCAGAAGAAAGACTGTTGAGAGCAATATTCGGAGAAAAAGCTAGAGAAGTTAGAGACACATCATTAAGAGTACCACACGGAGAAAATGGAACAGTAGTAGATGTAAAAATATTCGACAGAGACAATTCAGACGAATTATCTCCAGGAGTAAATCAAGTAATAAGAGTGTATATAGCTCAAAAAAGGAAAATATCTGTTGGAGATAAAATGGCAGGACGACACGGAAACAAAGGTGTTGTATCAAGAATATTACCAGTAGAAGACATGCCATTTATGCCAGACGGAACTCCAGTAGATGTTGTATTAAATCCACTTGGTGTGCCTTCACGTATGAACTTAGGTCAGGTTTTAGAAGTTCACCTAGGAGCAGCAGCTAGAATGTTGGGATACAAAATTGCAACACCAGTATTCGATGGTGCAACAGAAGAGGACATAGAAAAATTACTACAAGAAGCAGGAATAGCTAAAAACGGAAAAACAACATTATACGATGGAAGAACAGGAGAGCCATTCGATAAACCAGTTACAGTTGGTGTAATGTATATGTTAAAACTTCACCACTTGGTAGACGACAAAATACATGCTCGTTCAACAGGTCCATACTCATTAGTTACACAACAACCACTTGGAGGAAAAGCACAATTTGGTGGACAACGTTTTGGAGAGATGGAAGTTTGGGCATTAGAGGCATATGGAGCAGCATATACACTTCAAGAAATACTAACGGTAAAATCAGACGATGTTGTTGGTAGGGTAAAAACATATGAAGCTATAGTAAAAGGCGAAAACGTACCAGAGCCAGGAGTTCCAGAGAGCTTTAAAGTATTAATAAAAGAATTACAAAGTTTAGGTTTAGATGTAAAACTATATTCTAATGCAGACGAAGAATTAGAGTTAAAAGAAAATGTAGACGAAGGAATTGACTTTAATTTAGAAGATACAAAAATATTACTAGAAGAGGAAGTAGTAGAAGAAGGCATAGAAGAAGTAGTAGAAAGTGACGAAGCGTTTGACGAAGACGAAATACTAGACGAAACGGATTTAGACGAAGATTTTACAATAGAAGATGAGGATGAAGCTAACGAAGAAGATGCAGAAGAAATTTTCGATAACGACTTAGCAGAAGACAACATCATGAACGACGAAGACGTTTTATCACAAGACGACGAATAGGGGTAATTTGTAGGGGCGCATGATTGCGCCCTACATGAACAACAACATATCACCTAACGTGCCCAAATAAAAAAAATAAATTTGTAAGGAGATAATTTAATGGAGGAACTAGAAATATTTGATAAGCTAAAAATAGGTTTGGCATCAGATGAAAAAATAAGAGAATGGTCAAAAGGCGAAGTAAAAAAGCCAGAAACAATAAACTATAGAACATTAAAACCAGAAAAAGATGGTCTGTTTTGTGAGAGAATATTTGGACCAACCAAAGACTGGGAATGTCATTGTGGTAAATATAAAAGAGTAAGATATAAAGGAATAATATGCGATAGATGTGGTGTAGAAGTTACAAAATCAAAAGTTAGAAGAGAAAGAATGGGGCACATTGAACTTGCAGCTCCAGTAGCACACATTTGGTACTTCAAAGGAATACCAAGTAGAATAGCATTAACACTAGACATATCTCCAAGAAGCTTAGAAAAAGTTATATACTTTGCATCTTATATAGTAGTAGACAAAGGTACATCAAACTTATCTAAGGGAGATATACTAAACGAAAAAGAATATCACGAAGCAGAAGAAAAATATGGACGTGGTTCTTTTAAAGCTCAAATGGGAGCAGAAGCAGTAAAAAAATTACTTACAGAAATAGACTTAGAAAAACTATCAGCGAAAATAAAAAAAGAAATAGAATCTGCTAATGAAGCAAAAAAAGTTAAACTAATAAAAAGATTAGACACAATAGAGTCATTTAGACTTTCTGGAAACAAACCAGAATGGATGATAATGAGCGTAGTTCCAGTTATACCACCAGAATTAAGACCAATGGTTCAATTAGATGGTGGAAGATTTGCAACATCAGACTTAAATGACTTATACAGAAGAGTTTTAAACAGAAATAACAGACTAAAAAGATTATTAGAACTAGGTGCACCAGAAATAATTGTAAGAAACGAAAAAAGAATGCTTCAAGAATCTGTAGATGCATTAATAGATAACACAAGAAGAGGAAGACCAGTTACAGGTGCAGGAAATAGACCTTTAAAATCTTTGTCAGATTTATTAAAGGGAAAACAAGGAAGATTTAGACAAAACTTGTTAGGAAAAAGGGTTGACTACTCAGGACGTTCAGTTATAGTAGTAGGTCCAGAACTTAAAATATATCAATGCGGACTTCCAAAAGAAATGGCTGTAGAGTTATTTAAACCTTTCGTTATGAAAGAATTAGTAGGAAGAGGATTAGCACACAATATAAAAAATGCCAAAAGAATGGTAGAAAGATTAAAACCAGAAGTATGGGACATTTTAGAGGAAGTTATAAAAGACCATCCGGTAATGTTAAACCGTGCGCCAACACTACATAGACTTGGAATACAAGCATTTGAACCAGTTCTAGTAGAAGGTAGAGCAATAAAACTACATCCATTAGTATGTACAGCATTTAACGCCGACTTCGACGGAGACCAAATGGCAGTTCACGTTCCATTATCTCCAGAAGCACAATCAGAAGCAAGATACCTAATGCTATCTGTAAACAACTTATTAAAACCACAAGATGGTAACCCAGTAACAGTTCCAACACAAGATATGATTCTAGGAAGTTACTATTTAACAATACAAGTAGATGGCGAAAAAGGCGAAGGAATGTATTTTGCAACTAAAGACGAAGCATATATGGCATACGAAAACCACGACTTAGGTTTACATGCAAAAATAAAATTAAAAGTAGAAAAAGAAATAAATGGAGAAATAAAAACTGGAACAATAGAAACAACAATGGGAAGAATAATTTACAACGAAGGAATACCTCAAGACTTAGGGTTCGTGGATAGAACAGACAAAGAAAACATGTTTAAATTAGAAATAGATTTCCCAATAGTAAAGAAAAATTTAGGAAGCATAGTTTCAAAATGCGTAGATAAACACGGACTATCTGTTACATCAGAAGTGTTAGACTTTATAAAAGAAACAGGTTTCAAATATTCTACAAAAGGAGCTATAACAGTTAGTGTTGCGGATGTAGAAGTTCCTGAATCAAAAGAAAAAATACTAGAAGAATCTGAAAAACAAGTAGAAGAAATTGCAAAACAATACAGACGTGGTTTAATAACAAACGAAGAAAGATACAACTCTGTAATAAAAGTGTGGGAAAAAGCTACAAACGAAGTTACAGAAGCAATGAAAGAAAACTTCGACGACTTAAATCCAATATTCATGATGGCACAATCAGGAGCCAGAGGAAATATGAATCAGCTAAGACAAATTGCTGGTATGCGTGGACTTATGGCAAATACATCTGGTATGGCGCTAGAAATACCAATCAAATCTTGCTTTAGGGAAGGACTAGATGCATTAGAATACTTTATATCTTCACATGGTGCAAGAAAAGGTTTAGCAGATACAGCTTTAAGAACAGCCGATTCAGGATACTTAACAAGAAGATTAGTTGATGTAAGTCAAGACATAATAGTAAGAGAGCATGATTGCGGATCAGAAGAAGGAATAGAATTAGTAGATATAAAAGACGGAAATCAAATAATAGAAAAACTAGAAGAAAGATTAAACGGAAGATTCCCACTAGAAGACATAATAGATCCAAAAACAAAGGAGATACTATGCGATACAAATACTCTAATATCACCAGCAATGGCTAAAAAGATTGTAGACAGTGGAATTACTAGTGTAAAAGTTCGTTCAGTATTAGGATGCAAAACAAAACATGGTGTGTGTAGCAAATGTTACGGAGTTGGCTTAGCAACTCGTGAAATAGTAAACATAGGAGAAGCCGTAGGAATAATAGCAGCTCAATCTATAGGAGAGCCAGGAACACAGCTTACAATGAGAACATTCCATACAGGTGGTGTTGCAGGAGGAGATATTACACAAGGTCTTCCTAGGGTAGAAGAGCTATTCGAAACAAGAAAACCAAAGGGATTAGCAGTAATATCAGAAATAGACGGTAAAGTATCAATTGCAGATAACAAGAAAAGAAAAGAAGTAACAATTACGGGAAAAGATGACGCAAAAACATACTTAATAAGTTTCGGCTCAAAAATAAAAGTAAAAGACGGAGACTTAGTAGAAGCAGGAGATCCAATAACAGAAGGTTCTGTAAATCCACACGAAATACTAGAAATCAAAGGTTCTAAAGGCGTTTACGAGTATTTAACAGCAGAGGTACAAAAAGTGTATAGAAACCAAGGTGTTGATATTAACGATAAGCATATAGAAGTTATTGGAAGACAAATGCTAAGAAAAATTAGAGTAGAAGACAATGGAGACACATCCCTTTTTGCAGGAGCGTTATCAGACATAAATGAATTCGATGAACAAAACGAAATTGCAATAAAAGCAGGAAAAAGACCAGCAACAGGAAAAAGAGTTCTACTAGGAATAACAAAAGCATCACTTGCAACAGAAAGCTTCTTATCAGCCGCATCATTCCAAGAAACAACAAGAGTACTTACAGAAGCTGCAATAAAAGGAAAAGTAGATGCACTAATGGGGCTAAAAGAAAATGTAATAATAGGAAAACTAATACCAGCAGGAACAGGACTTATGAAATATAGAAACGTAAAAATAAACACAGAAGACGTAGAAGATGCAGTAGAGGCAGAAGCATCTGACCAAATAGAGACAGTAGAAACAGTGTAGGGGCGCATGATTGCGCCCACCATGAACAATGCTATCTTCAAAGAAAATGACCATGCACCCTTAATCTAAAAAGAACAAATAAAAAAATCCTCGCCACCTTAAATAGGGAGCGGGGATTAAATTATTGCTGTAGAGTTAAATCAAATAGTTGCCGCCTTCGTCTTTGAGGACGATGGGCACAGCCCAAAGGTTTTTGATGTAAGCCTGGTTTAGGTACATGAACTTAATTGATGGTCTGGCTGGGATAAAAATCCGTTCCGGAGTTTCAATCGCCATTTTGTAGAGGTCGTCCAGGCATAATGCCTGATACTCAAGCTGCTGATCGCCTTCTGCCTCTTCACTTTTCATCCCAACGAAATCGTCGGGAGTAAAGGAAGTAGCTTCAATGGGAATTAGCAGTGGCATATTGCCGTGCAAAAGTTTATTCCCATTCGGAGCGGTTCTGTGCATTCCTGCACCAAAGAAATAGGCGAACGGTCGCACAACCGAAAAGTCCGTAATAACAAATTTTTTACCGTTAATAGTCCGAGACTCTTCACGGGTTTCACGTTCGGCACACATAAGTGCCGTTTCGTTTGCGTTCCAGCCTCCGCCGGGGTAGCCGAAGGCTTTGTCTCCCGATCTCCACTGCATGATGAGCATAATCTTGCCGGTAGTGGGATCTCGGTAAAAGATCACCAGTGCGGATCCGCCGGCTTCCAATTGGAAGTCTTGTTCTCCAGAAAATGCCATACGCATACGTGTGTCCGGCAAAAGTCTTGTAACATCCGGAAAGTCATTGGTTATGTCTACTTCGTTTCCTGCCTCATCTGTGATGATGTACTGACCAATATCGGCAGTATTTGCGTTAAGTGTTAAGATTGCTTTGCCGTTTCTTGAAATAGTTACCTTACTCATAATGGACCTCCTTAGCCCAAAGCTGCATTTGCAGCAATAATTTTACAAACACAAAAGGCGAGCAATGGCTCAAGCAAGTTGGTGTTTGGTTTTTCAATATATAGAATCCAAAAGGACTACATAATATTGGTGTATTGTATTTTATTTGTCAATAGAACACACATTGTAAAATATTTTTCAAAAGCGGAGATATGCTAATATAGCGGTGAGCTATTAGCGAACTAGATACCCATAATTTACAAAAAATGTCGACCAAAACATATTGACAAAATTATATTTCGGTATTATACTGAATACATATTTAAGTAATACTCATGTTGAGTTTTCACAATAAAAAAGACTAGGGGGGTTACCCTAGTCTTTTTCCGTAATAGCACTAATTGCTGAATTCTTTTAATATGTACAAAACTAAAACTAATGCTACTATTTTTAAGTAATTTCTCATATCGAGATTTCACCTCCTTTCAAACAAAATTTGCCGAAAGGCCTCTTTATTATACATTTATTTACACGGTACATCTATAATTTTTACAAAAAAGTGTTCGACAAAATTCGTGAAAATTTTGGATTCGATAACATTGTTACAATTATATTACAAACATGTTACGAAAATATGACAAAACTATTGACTTTTTTCATTCATTATAATATTCTAACAAATATAATAAACTAAATAGGAACTGGAGGAATAAACTTGGCTATTGGAGATATAATTGTAGGCATTGATATCGGTACATCTAAAGTGACTGCTGTAGTTGGTGAGATAAATAGCTTTAATCAAGTAGAAATCATCAAATCCTCTGATTGCAAATGTTTCGGGATACGAAAAGGAAAAATAATTAACGAAAACGAAATATCCCTAAGTATAAGCAATGTAATATCACAAATAGAAGATTCAGAAAGCATAAAAATCAATTCTGCATATGTAAACATTTTAGGCAAATACGTAACAATAGTGCAAAACAGTATTGTTAAAGAAGTAAAAGACAAATATGCGGGAATATCTTCTAAAGACGTTACATCAGCTATAATGCAAGTCAAAGATATCGATATTCCAGAAGATAAAGTACTAATTGATATTATAACAAATCAGTTCGTATTAGATAACGGAAAAGTGGTAGACGACCCAATAGGCACATTAAGTTCTAGTTTTACATTAGAAGCACAAATAATGTTAGCAGATAAAGA
>JAISHG010000017.1 GCA_031262685.1 Lachnospiraceae bacterium
CCGCAACAGTTCTTGTATTTCTTCCCGCTTCCGCATGGGCATGGGTCATTTCTGCCTACTTTTGGATCTGTATTTACAACTGGATCACGCCTAACTTCTTTGCTTTCTTTTATGTTTCCGTCTCCATTTCCCATATTCATGTTTACTGTGTTTTCTAGGCTTTCTTTTGTTATTGTTACTGTTTGTGTTCTTTTTACTGGTTCTTGTTTTCGTACATTCATCATTATTTTTACTACATCATTTTTAATATCGTCTATCATTGCATCGAACATGTCGAAGCCTTCTATTCTGTACTGTACAACTGGATCCTTTTGTCCATATGCTCTTAAGCCTATTCCATCTTTTAGTTCGTCCATTGCGTCTATATGGTCCATCCATTTTTGATCAACCACTTTTAACATTACAACTCGCTCTAATTCTCTAAGTTCGTTTTCTCCGATTGTAGTTTCTTTTTGTTCGTATTTTTCATTTGCTTTTTCTTTTAATTCCTCTATTAGATTTTGAATATTCATTTTTCCATTACTTAAGCCACCTATATTATCTAATCCAAATACAGATTTAATTTGAGCACTCATACCTTCTGTATTATGCATGTTTGTAGCTTCATCTGAATAATTTGATACTGTCTCTTCTGCTACAGAATTTATCATTGTTAATATATTTGCCTTTATATCTTCGCCGTCTAAAACTTGACGTCTTTGTTTATATATTATTTCTCTTTGAGTATTCATTACATCGTCGTATTGAAGTACGTGTTTTCTTATACTAAAGTTCTTTCCTTCTACTCGTTTTTGCGCAGTTTCTACAGCTTTAGATAGCATTCCTAATTGAAGTGGCATGTTTTCGTCCGCACCAAGTCTATTGTAAACGCTAGTTACCATGTCTCCACCGAAAATTTTCATTAAGTCATCGTCTAATCCAATATAAAATCTTGATTCTCCTGGGTCTCCTTGACGACCACTTCTACCTCTTAACTGATTATCTATTCTTCGCGATTCATGTCTTTCGGTACCTATTATTTTTAAACCACCAGCTGCAATAACTTTGTCTTTTTCCTCTTTAATTTGCTTAGAAAACATTTCTTCTAATTCTTTAAATACTTCTCTTGCTTTTATAATTTCTTCGTTATCGGTTTCGTTATGAGCTGTTGCTAAATCTATTAGTTCATCTGCAAAGCCTTTTTTCTTCATTTCTTTTCTGGCTAAGAATTCAATGTTTCCGCCAAGCATAATATCTGTACCACGACCTGCCATGTTTGTTGCAATTGTAACTGCACCAAATTTACCAGCTTGAGCTATAATTTCTGCTTCTTTTTCGTGATATTTTGCGTTTAATACTTCGTGCTTAATTCCTTCACGTTTTAAAATGCTACTTAGTTTTTCAGATTTTTCTATTGAAACTGTACCAATTAAAACTGGTTGACCTTTTTCATAGCTTTCCTTTACATCTCCTACGATAGCATTAAATTTAGCTTTTTCGTTTTTGTAAATTATATCATTTCTATCTGCTCTAACCATTGGCATATTCGTTGGTATTGCAATTACGTCCAAATTGTATATCTCTCTAAATTCGCCTTCTTCTGTCATTGCAGTACCTGTCATACCTGAAAGTTTTGAATACATTCTAAAGTAGTTTTGGAATGTGATTGTTGCAAGTGTTTTAGATTCATTTGCAACTTTTACGTTTTCTTTTGCTTCTATTGCTTGATGCAAACCATCGTTATATCTTCTTCCATACATTATTCTTCCTGTAAATTCGTCTACAATTAAAACTTCTCCATCTTTTACAATGTAATCTATGTCCTTTTTCATTACTCCATTTGCTCTTAATGCCTGATTTACATGATGAACTAAAGTTGAATTATCTACATCGTTAAAATTCTCTACTTTGAAGTGTTCTTCTGCTTTTGTTATACCTTTTTGTGTTAAAGAAGCAGATTTTGCTTTCAAATCTACTATGTAATCATAATTTTCATTATCTTGAGCTTGCTCTTGATTTTTCACGTCTTCTTCTACAATAACTTTTTCTCTTAATCTTTTTACAAAAACATCAGCTCTTTTATATAAATCTGAAGATTCATTTGCTGTACCAGATATAATAAGTGGGGTACGAGCCTCGTCGATTAAAATACTATCTATTTCGTCCACGATTGCATAATTTAGCCCTCTTTGAACCATTTGGTCTTTATATATAACCATGTTATCTCTTAGGTAATCGAATCCGTACTCGTTGTTTGTACCATATGTAATATCTGCGTTATATGCTTCTTTTTTATCTGTTGGGTTCATTCCTGCTATGGCAAGTCCAACCGTTAAGCCTAAGAATTTATAAAGTTTACCCATCCATTCACTATCTCTTTTAGCAAGGTAATCGTTTACGGTTATAACATGCACACCTTTTCCAGATAGTGCATTTAAATATACAGGAAGTGTTGCAACTAACGTTTTTCCTTCTCCTGTTTTCATTTCAGCTATTCTTCCTTGATGAAGAATAATTCCTCCTATTAACTGAACATCAAAATGTCTCATTCCAAGAACTCTTTTAGATGCTTCTCTTGTTACGGCAAAAGCCTCTGGCAATATATCGTCTAGGGTTTCTTTTCCCTCTAATCTCTTTTTAAATTCTACAGTTTTTTCTTGTAACTGTTTATCTGTTAGTTTGCTTATTTCTGGTTCCAATGCATTTATTTTTTCTACAATTGGCATTACACGTTTTACTTCTTTTTCGCTATATGAACCAAAAATTTTATTTATAATTCCCATTTTTCATTCCCCTTTGAAACAAATATTTTTTAATATACCACTATTTGGAATACATTGCAACAAATATGAATATAGATAAGATGAAATAGTAATATTATGGAGGTATGTATGTTTGTATATAATTTTAAAATAAATGGCACAAAGACAGTTAAGTTTATTTTTGTAATAATAACAATAGTCGTTTTAGTGTTTTTAGGTATATCTGCCTATAAAATATACTCGTCAACATATAGAGTAAAAGATGATATTGTAGTTCCTAATGTATGTAGCATGAACTCCAGCAATTTTACAAATATCTTAAAAACAGTACACGATGATTTAGAAAATTATGTTGGTCAAAAAATCACATGTACCGGCTATGTATATAGGGTTTCTGACTTTGATGAAAACCAATTTGTTATTGCAAGAGATATGATTATTAGTTCGGATTTACAAACTTTAGTTGTAGGTTTTTTAGGAAATTGCAAAGAGATTAAAAACTTTGAAAACAATACGTGGGTTGAGATTACAGGAGAAATAACAAAGGAGGATTATCATGGAGATGTTCCTGTAATAAAAGTAAAAGATATAAAACAGGTTAATAAACCAGAAGATTCGTATGTGTATCCACCAGATGATAATTATGTTCCAACAGCAGTGTTGTTTTAAAATGTAATGAATGAAGTAATATGGCAAATCGAACAATTAGGGTCGCCGAGGACGTCGACCCCTACAATGTGAAATGTAGGGGCTGGCGTCCCCGACAGCCCTTTTCTAATAAACCTCGGGAGCGAATACATTTATTAGATTTCTATTTTCTGTCTAGTATTGTTTTCACAACACCCTTATCTATTACCGTTCCAAATATATTCTTCAATATAATTAAAAATATTGGTCCTAATAGAAGCCCCATTATTCCTAAAAACTTAAACCCTGTGTACATTGAAATTAAAGTAAAAATCGGGTGTATTCCTATTTGTTTACTAACTATCCTTGGTTCTACTAGTTGTCTTACAACTAGTATTATTACATATAAAATTATTAGTCCTAGCGCTAAATTTATATCTCCATTTATGCTAGATGTAATCGCCCATGGCACCATAACTGTCCCAGAACCCAGTATTGGCAGTGCGTCTACAAACCCTATTGCAAGTGCTGCTAGAAGCGGAAATGGCACATTAAGTCCCATGAATTTGAAGATATATAACCCTAGCAAGACTTCTACAAAAGATATTAAAACTAGAATCACTTCTGCTTTTAGGTACGCACCCAAAGATGTTGTGATTTCTTTTAGATGTATTCTCAGTTTTTTTATCCATACTTTAGGCAGATGGTGTTCTAACTGGTCTAATATATATAATTTGTCTGTACATATAAAATAAGTTGCAAGTATTGTTATTACTACATATGTTCCTATTATCGGGATTTTAGTTATACCATTTAACACTGAAGTTAATAAATTTTGTAGCCAATTACTTACTACTCTAGCAAAATCACTTAATGAATTTTGAATTATATTATACACTTGCTCTGGAATTTGTGTGTTTTCACGTTCTAAACTATTTATAATTCCTTGCGCTTGCTCATATCCTTTTTGTATATAATCATTCAAGCCCCCGAAGAAGTGCAGATGCTTCGGACGCAATGCTTGCAATTCCCCATGCAATTAACCCTATAATTATTGCGAATACTATAAGTAGCACTAAAACAGCTCCAGTTTTTCGTGTGAGCTTTGTTTTCTTTTGAACTCTACGTATTATTGGCTCTACCATTAGCGATATAATAAATGCAATTAAAAATGGCAT
>JAISHG010000030.1 GCA_031262685.1 Lachnospiraceae bacterium
AATTCAAAATCACGCTGTGAATATAGTTTATCTGTGATGCTTGGCCATGTTTTAACATGTACAATTTTATTCCATGGCAATCTTTTTAAGATTTTTACACGCCAGTTTATTATTATCCAACACATATGCGTTATATGTTTGTTATTTACGGACATACCTAAAACATCTGAATGCACTGATGCAGCTTCTTGAAGTATTCTCATTAGTCCATAGTTTGATAATTGGTTGTTTGAACCAATATCGCAAACTTGTACAGCATAATCTTTTTCAAATAAATTCATTTTTACCACCTTTTACATTTTTCCTAATAATTTAGCCAAGATTGCCATTCTTACATACATACCGTTTACGGCTTGTTTAAAGAAAAGTGCACGCTTATTGTTATCTACATCTGAAGAAATTTCTTCTGTTCTTGGTAATGGATGTAACAATATAGTATTTTCAGAGAAATTATTTAGAACTTCTTCATTTATTATAAACTCTTCTTTACCAAAATCTCCTTCAAAACGTTCTCTTTGTATTCTTGTATGATATAGTACGTCGACATCTTTTGGTATATCTGAAAAGCTATTACATTTTACATATTTCATATTTCTTTTATTCATTAATTCTATATATTCTTCTGGTAGCGAAAAAGCTTCTTTACTTAACGCGTATATCGTTATATTGTCGTATATTGATAATAATTTTAATAATGATGGTATTGCTCTACCGTACTTTAAATCACCTAATATGGCAACTTTCAAGCCATCAAAATGTCCTTTACTTTCTCTTATTGTATACATGTCTAAAAGTGCCTGTGTTGGATGTTCTCCAGAACCTGCACCTGCATTAATTATTGGCACATTTGCAACTGATGCTGCAACTTTTGATGAGTCTACATCAAAATGTCTCATTACTATCGCATCGGAATATCCTTGCAAAATTCTAATTGTATCTGTTAAGGATTCTCCTTTACTTGCAGAAGATGCTGTTTTAGCATTCTCTGTTGCTATAAGCTTTCCACCAAGCCTTAATATGGCGGATTCAAAAGACAATCTTGTTCTAGTACTTGGTTCAAAAAACATTACGGATACTATTTTTCCTTCTAAAGATTTTGAATACTTGCTAGGATTTGCTACTATATCTTGTGTTAAATCAAATAATTCGTCTAAATTTTCTCTATTAAACTGGTCTGCGCTTATAAAATGTTTCAATTAAAACACCAACCTTTCCTAAAACATATTAGTACATATTCAAATAAAAATCAAGAAAAAAACACCTTCACTATGAAAGGTGTTTTTTTGTTAACGTATAAATATTTTTTATCTAATTACATATTTCCTAATTCCATATGCTCCACACGCAAGCAATCCTATAATTCCCAAACTCAAAGTTATGTACATTGCTGCTTTTCCAGTTTTTACAGCTACTATTACGTCTATTCGTGCAAAGTCATCCTCATCCTCGACTTTATTATTAGGACTTGAATCTATATCTTTTAATCCATATACGCTACTACTACTATTGGTTATTTCTCCTTTAGTAGTAATAAGTCCTGGATTATCTTCTGTCATTTTCTTTGCAAGCACAAGCTTAACTTCTGCTGTATCTCCTGGATTTAATATTTTTTCTTTTAGTAAATCTGTATATAGGTTTCCGTCATTACCATAATACCATCCTGAACCGTCTTGTGCATCAAAGGTTAGATCCTTAGGGAAATAAGTTACTAATTCTTTGGCATATCCTGCTGCCGTTCCCTCGTTCTTAACAATAAATATGTATTCAATAAATATTGTTGAATTTACTATGTCTTTTGCAGGTATTTCTACCTTTGACAAATCGCTTGCATTAAGTTCATACGTTTTTGTTTCATCACCAGTTTTAACTACAATATTTGCTACTTTTAGTCCTAAACTCAAGTCAAATTTAGTTAATTCTATTAAGCCTGCATTTACATCTACAATGTCTAAGTCTGATATTGTTAGTATATCTGTTATTCCAACAACTCTTTTTACGTTATCTTGACTAATTGTTGTTTGGTTAACTTTTGAATTTTCTCCTGACTGCACTCCAGCCTTTTTGTATTCTGTTAATTTGTAGCTATTAGTATCATACTCGACTATAGCTATATATTTTCCTTTTGGTATATTAGAAAATGTATAACTGCCATCTTCACCTGTATTCATTTCTTTTTTAATTCCACTTGTAGCATCTTTTACAATCATTCCTGTTTCTGCATCTATTAAAAGCACTTTTAATCCTTTAAGTCCCTTTTCGCCTAGATCTTTTGCACCATTACTATTTGAATCTATCCATGCAAGTCCAGAAATACTATGTAGCTTAGAGTCTGGAATAGGGTTATCATTATTATTATTGTTATTGTTATTGTTATTATTATTATTATTGTTATTATTATTGTTGTTTGCATTTTTTTGTATTGTGTATGAAAGTATATTTGCTGTTAATTCTCCTAAACTTGCAGATTTTACTTTAACAATATTACTTACTGTTTTAGAATCTTCGCCATTTACAATCTTTGCTCTAACAATAATTTTTGCTACCACTGTTTCTTGCGGCTCAACATTTATAAAAGCTACATATTGGTTATTAGACTGCCTCATAAGTTCTTTGGTTTGATTTTTTTGTGTATACGTTGCACTAACAACTTCAAACTCCTTAGGAAGTCCATCCTCTATTTTTACGTAATTTGCTGTATTTTTTCCTACATTCTTTACTGTAACTGTAAACTCTATTTGGTCTCCTTCTTTAACATTAGAATTATCTGCAAGATTTGCTATTTGTTCTATAGTTAACGCTGCACCTGTAGCATTTGCTGCCTCTGTATTTGTATAATATGTTTCTTCCCCTACAGTCACTTTAGCAGAATTATTGGTTAAAACCTCTGATTTACCTTCTGGAATATTTATTCTTAAATCATAAGTAATGTATAAAGTTTCAGCTCTTCCTAAAGACTCTAGCTCCCAACTCAATTCATTTTTACTTGAATCGTAATTCGCGTCATAGGAAATTTGCCTTATAGTACCTTCAAATAAATTATCTATAAACATATATGAATAATCTGCATATTTGAGTCCCTCTGGCAATTTATTTACAATTTTTATATTGCTAAGTGTTTCTGATGTTATATTTTCTATTCTAATTGTATATGTAATTTTTACATTGTTGTTAAAATTATCCCCTGAAACTTTTTTATACATCATTACGTTCATTTTAGCATCCGTTATTGTGTTTTTAAACTCTTTTATAACTTGTGTAGCAAGATTATCTGCTGTAACTACAACAGTGTTTTTTACTTCTGAGGCAACGGCTTCACTATCTATCTGAACGGTACATACTATTTGCCCTTTTGAGTTAGCTGGCAATTCTGGAAATATCCATTCTATTGTATTTCCACTAATACTTCCTACACCAGAATTATCTCTAATTAATGTAGCATTTTCTAATGTAGCTTTTACTAATACATTTTTTGCAGCTACATTTCCTGTATTGTTTACATCTATAGTATAAGTAATATATTGACCCTGTTTTACACTAGAACCACTACTTATAGAAGCATCTCCTGCTTTTGCATTTACTACAAGTCCAAGCTCAATATTTCCTGACTGCTCGCTAGCAGCATACGATACCATTTTGGAACCTAGTATTGCAACATTTGCAAATGTTAATATAAATATTATTAGTACTACAAACAATCTTTTAAATTTAGAGTTTGTTTCAAACATCTTCAACATATTATTTCCTCCAAATAATTATTAATTTACATAATTTATAACCATATAAATACATTATGCCATTTTTTAACTCTCTAGTCAATAGATAATTATCTACAATTACAGCTATTAACACGCTTTGGACATCAATATGTTTCAATCTATTTACGGAAATAATAATTGAGGTTTTATATAGTAAAATATAACATTTTTATTACATATTTATTACAAAAAACCGGTTTATGCTCCAAATAATTAGGGGCGTATATAATACGCCCCTATAACAACATTTATTTTATTATTCTTTATTTGTTTCTTTAAGTAATTCTAACTGAGCTATTAACAGTGATTCCATCTTCGCTTTGTATACATCTAGTTCTTTTTTGGTATTCTCTAATTCAGTTTGCTTAGCAAATATTTGTGAATTTAATTCTTCTACTCTAATTTTTGCGGTAGTCTCTGCTTCTTTTATTATTTGTTCTGCTTGTTTTTGAGCTAATTGTTTTGTTTCTTCTGCAGCAGATTGGGCCATTATTAATGTATTTTGTATTGTGTTTTCTATTCCTTTATACTTATAAACGTCACTGTTTAATTCGTCTGCATTTGATTTTAATTCATTATTTTCTTTGTATAGTTTTTCGTAGTCTGCTGTAAGTTCATCTAGAAAGTCATCTACCTCATCTACACTATATCCATTTACCATTTGCTTTGCGAATCTTTTGTTTTCTATATCTAATGGTGTAATCATAATTAATACCTCCAAATTTCATTTTTCTGCATTATATCACATGATTTTTTCATTATCTACACAAATTTATATTAAATTGATATGTATTGATTTCCGCCACTTCTAGCTTTAGTCGGATGAAAACTTTTCTCCTCGTTGCTCGAAAAGTATTATCCGACACGCTGCGTGGCTACTTTGTACCTCTTTAATTCATTTCTAATTTTCCAATTATGTCATTTATGTCGCTTATGTTATGTCTTTTTAGGTAATCTTCAATTTCGTTTACTACTTTTATGCTTGTGTCTGGTGCGTAAAAGTTTCCTGTTCCTATAGATACTGCTGTTGCTCCTGCTAGTATAAATTCTAAGGCATCGTTTCCTGTCATTATTCCTCCAAGCCCTAATACTGGTATTTTTATTGCTTTGCAAATTTGATACACCATTCTTACTGCGATTGGTTTTATTGCAGGTCCAGATAATCCACCAGTATTATTTGCAAGTACAGGCTTTCTTTTTTCTACATCTATTGCCATTGCTAAAAATGTATTAACTGCAGAAACCGCGTCTGCTCCTGCATCTTCTGCTGCTTTTGCAGTTAGCGTAATGTCTGTTACGTTTGGTGTTAATTTTACTATTAATGGTTTATCTAAAACTTTTCTTACTGCACTTGTTGCTTCTTTTACACCTTCGTATGTTGTTCCTAGTGCCATTCCACCAGCATGTACATTAGGGCAAGATAAATTTAATTCTACTCCATCTATGTCTAATGTGTTTAGAACCTTACATAGCTCTACATATTCTTCTAAAGTGTTGCCTCCTGCATTTACTATGATTGCCGCACTATACTTTTTTAAGAATGGTAAATAATACTCTATAAAATAGTCTATTCCCGGATTTTCTAATCCTATTGCATTCATCATTCCAGACGCTGTTTCGCATACGCGTGGTGGTTTGTTTCCTGCTCTTGGTTTCAAATATGTTCCTTTTGTTATTATTCCACCTATTTTGTTTAAGTCTATAAATTCAGAAAATTCCTGTCCATATCCAAATGTTCCAGATGCTACTGTTACAGGGTTTTTCATTTTTATTCCTGCTAAATTTACTGATGTGTTCATATTTTTCTCCTTTCAGAATTTGTTAATCATTATTATTGTAATCGGGTCGCCGAGGACGCCAAGGCCCCTACATATGTGGTATGGTCTTGATCAGGGCGTATGCAATACGCCCCTACAAATTAAATTTCGATTAATCGTGAATCGAATACAGGACCTGCTTTGCAGACTCTTGTGTATTTTACGGTATCATCTTTTGTTGCAATTTTTACAGAGCATCCCATACATACGCCTATTCCGCATGCCATTTTTTCTTCTAGTGATATTTGACATGGAATATTTTTCTCCTCTGCTAATGCCTTTACACCTTTTAACATTGGAAGGGGTCCACATGCATATATACAATCATATTTATTTAAATCTATCTCTTGTTTTAAATAGTCTATAGCCAATCCATTTTTTCCGTATGAACCATCGTCTGTAGTGATAGTTAAATTATTAGAAACTTTTTTAAACTCTTCTTCTAAAATTACAAAATCCTTGTTTCTAAATCCTAAATATATATCTACATTAGCAGTTTCTTTTGCCTCTTTACTTAATTCGTATAATGGGAATACTCCTATTCCTCCACCAATTATAGCTATACTTTTATATTTCTTAAAATCGAATGTTCCTCCGCCTAACGGACCAACTATGTCGATTAAATCATTTTCTTCAAATTCTGATAAAAGCTTTGTTCCTCGTCCTCTTATCTGAAATATAAATTCAAATGTACCATTTTGTTTATCTATATTATAAATACTTATTGGTCTTCTTAAAATTGGGTCTAGTGTTTTAGAAACTTTTACTTCCACAAATTGACCCGCTTTGGCTTCATTTGAAATCTTATCTGATTTACATGTAAACTTAAATGTATCATTTTTAAGTTGTTCTTTTTTAACTAATTTTACTTGCTCATTAATTGGCATTTACGTACCTCCTCATTATTATATTGATCTTGTAGGGGCGTATTGAATACGCCCTTTATAAGGGGCACCCGTGGGCAGGTGCCCCTACAGTACATTTTGTATTGATTTTATAGAGTAGCGCGAGAGGTGCCATGCAAATAAATTTTTTCGGAGCAGGGAGCTCCGCCTTGGACGAAGCAAAAAATTTATTGCATAAACCTCGGGAGCGAATAATATAATTGCTATACTAGTAGTTGATTCCCTTTTGTGCTAATGCATTTAAAATTTCCGTCTTCATGCTATCAATCGCCTTCTCTACGGATTCCATGTATTGCTCCTTTGTACAAACAGCCTTATCACATACTTTTTTATAAGCAAATATTATTCCTCTTGATGAATTTACTATTGCTCCTAATCCATCCTCATTAAAGTTACCGCATATATCACTTGCGCTTGCTCCTTGTGCTCCATATCCTGGTACTAAAAATATATTTTTCTTCATTATTTTTCTTAAACCTATACTTTGCTCTGGGTATGTTGCTCCAACTACTGCACCTATTGGTGAATATCCTGTTTCTGTTTCAAATTTTTCTGATTCTTTTTCTATGTAAGTAGCTATGTTCTCGTATATTTTATTTCCGTTTTCATCTACTTTGTCTTGTATATCTCCGCTTTTAGGATTAGATGTTTTTACTAAAATAAATACTCCTTTTCCATTTTTCTCGCACTCGCTTATAAATGGATCTAAACTGTCTGAACCTAAATAAGGAGAAACAGTTAAAAAGTCTACATCGTATGATGGAACTTCTACTCCGCTTCCCACATCTACTTTACCTAGAAATGCTTTTGCATATGCTGCTGCTGTATTTCCTATATCATTTCTTTTTGCATCTCCAATTACTATTAACCCTTTTTCTTTTGCATATTTTACTGTTTTTTCAAATGCTATCATTCCCCAAGAACCGTACATTTCATAAAATGCTATTTGTGGTTTTACTGCTGGAACAAGCTTACATGCGACATCTATAATATCTTTGTTAAAATCAAATAATATATTTGCTATAGCCTCAAATTTATTTTCCATATTACTATATTTTTCTTTATAACAATCTGGAATTTCTCCTAATACTGGGTCTAGTCCAACTACTATTGGTGCTTTTGTTTCTTTAATTTTTTTGTTTAATACATCAACTACATTTGCCATAAAACACATTCCTTTCTAAAATAATTATTTTAAATTCTAACACAACACATTAAAAAA
>JAISHG010000036.1 GCA_031262685.1 Lachnospiraceae bacterium
ATTTGCAGCACCTCCATCGATTAAAGCAGAGGCTAAGCAAAGCCCTTCAACAAAAGTAGAGCAGGCGCCAAATATACCAAAAAACGGAATAGCCAAATCTCGAAGTCCAAATGTAGAAGAAATACACTGATTTAATAAGTCTCCTGCAAAACAATAATCTATTTTACTACTAGGTATATTAGACTTAGAAATACACCTATTTACAGTCTCTTTTATAATTTTACTTTCAGCTTTTTCCCAAGTTTTTTCACCCCAAAATTCATCATCCAAACATTGGTCAAAAAACTTAGCAAGTGGTCCATCGGCTTCCTTGGGTCCAACGATGCAAGCTGTTTCAGCTATAGTTATTGGATTATCAAATTGTACAGTTTGATTCCCTAATTTTTTCAAGTTAAAATCAACTCCTTAAAAATATGAATTTACTAAAGTAATATCTTGAGTATTAAAAATCAAATAAAGAATACCAACAATAATAGATGCTGAAATTCCAAAAACAAGTACAGGTCCTGCTATGGTAAACATTTTTCCACCAACGCCCATTACGTATCCTTCAGATTTATATTCCATTGCCGGTGAAACAATAGAGTTAGCAAAACCTGTGATAGGTATGAGAGAACCACCTCCGGCAAATTTGCCGATTTTATTGAATAAATTAAGTCCAGTAAGAAATGCACTTAAAAATATTAATATAATTGATACAATAGTATTACTATCGCTAACAGTTAATCCTCGATATTTACAAAAAAATAAAATAAGTTGACCAATACTACAAATTAATCCACCAACCCAAAATGCATTAAAGCAGTTCTTTAAAATAGGTGAATTAGGCGACTTTTTATCAACATATTTTTGATAATCTTTTTTACTATCTAATGGTTTCAAAATTTAACCTCCTTACTAACCTTCTCGTTCTCTTTCAATTGTGAAACATAAATCTATAGTTGCATAATATTCTACAATTTTTTTGCCTGTAACTTTTGCGGTTTGCTCCAAAATTTTAATAGAATTTATATAATCTATAGTTTTTGAAGCGTCTGCTATTGTTGAGTTAATTGCATCTTTCCAAGAAATTTCAGAAATACCTGTAAGAGTTAAGTGCTTTTGAGCTGACATAATAGAATCTACCTCCATAATATAAAAATTACTAATATCTTGTACAAAATTGATAAAAATATACATTAATATTACACAGTTATTACATTTGAATTACATTTAAATTAAAACTATTGACTAACGAAAAAGAAAATATAAAATGAATGCATGGTATAGGAGGAAAGTTATGTTAAAAGATGAAAAAGGTTTATCTTTTTTTGGATTAATATTAACAATATTCATAATGCTTTTGTTAGCAGGAATAACAATAGCCTTAGCTATAGACCAATTTAGTGATGACCCAGAACCAGTAGAAGTAAATAGAATGAATACAGAGGTAAGTAATAGTGTAATTACTAATACAGATACTCCTACAGAAAATGTTATAGATAACACAACAACTAACGAAATTCAAAATACTACTGTATAAAGGTGATAATATGAAAATTGGTATAGACATTGGTGGAAGTCATATAAATGTTGGTATTATTAGCGAAAATGGCAGTATTATTTGTAATGCAGAAAAAGATATAATACTCGCAGAAGAAAAATTTCCAGAAATAGCATTAGAAGATAAAATACAAAAACTAATAAAAGAAGTAACTTCAAAATCTGAAATAGATTTTTCAAATATAGAATTAATAGGAATTTCTGCGCCAGGTAGAATACGCGAGGGAAAAATGGATTGGGCAAGAAATCTAAAAATAAGTAATTATAATATAACAGGAAATTTAGCAAACATTTATAAAAAAGAGGTTATACTAAATAACGATGCGAAGTGTGCAGCTTTAGCAGAAAAAGAATATGGTAGTTTAAAGCAGTACGACGATGCTGTTTTTTTAGCACCTGGAACTGGAATAGGAGGAGCAGTTTTTTTAGGACGGAAAATTGTTAAAACCTAGTAAATATCCTGCATTTGAAATTGGGCATATGATAATAGAGAAAAATGGAAAAATGTGTGGATGCGGACAAAAAGGATGTTTTGAAGCATATTCATCCATGAAAGCTTTAAAAGATAATATTCGAAAAAAAATAGGAATAACAAAAAACATATCTGGCAAAGAAGCTCTGCAGATAATAAAAGATAATACGGAAGAAGTAAAAGATATAATTTCTGAATTTATTTTTAATCTATCAATAGGAATAAGAAATTTAAGTGAGATTTTTGCACCAGAAGTAGTATCTATTGGAGGAAGTTTGGCTTATTATGAGGAGGTTTTTCTTACGGACTTACAAAAAAAGGTGGAAAAATCTAATTTATATTACACACCTAAAATAGTAGTAGCAGAATTTAAAAACGATGCGGGGCTTATTGGCTCAACAATAAAATAGAAAGATATTTAAAAAAATTGTAGTAAAACAAAGAATAATAGTATAAAATGTTTTTTGAAATTGCTTGAAGGGGAGAAAGCAAAATGGCTAAAATTTTAAAAGATATTTTTTTGGATTACAAATCTAATGATAGCATAGTGAATGTAGAGCTTGAGAAAGCTAATTTGCTTAAAAAAAGTAATAAGTTAGAGATATATTTAAATTCTTCTGTAGAGATAAAATTAGATGAAATATCAAGATTAGAAACATATTTAAAAACTAAATTTAATTTAGAAGATGTAACTACATATATAAAATATCCCGAAAACATTTGTATGCCAGATGTTTCTCAGCTGTGGGGAGATTTTTTAACATATATAGAGAATAAATATCCAATAGTAAAATCGATATTAAAAAATAGCAAAATAGAAGTGGAAGATAAGGATTTAAACATAGTATTGGAGCTTAAAGGTGCAGATATTCTTTATGCTAGAAAAGTAGATGAAAAAATCATGTTACTACTTAACTCTATATTTAATAAAAAATATAGGGTTAAGTTTGTTGATACTGCAAAAAAACAAGAGGGATTAGCGTATCTAAAAAAATTAGAAGCAGATGCAATAAATGTAGCAAAAAAAGAGATGCTAGAAAAAAAAGTAGTGGAAGAAACTGTAGTAGCCAATGAAGATAATGAAGATAAAAGCCCAAGTAAAATTATAACAGGAAGAGTGGGAAGAGATAAAACGGAGCTTGTTCAAATAAAAGAAGTAGCGGCAGATTCTGGGAAGGTCGCAATTCAAGGAGAAGTTATACTTGTAGAAAAAAAAGAACTAAAAACAGGCAAGGTTTTAATAATTTACAATGTATACGATGGTACAAGTACTATCACTTGCAAAACATTTGCAGAAGCAGAAAAAGCACCACAGATAGAAAAAAGAATAAGGTCTGCTAAAATACTTAAAGTGATTGGAAATGCACAATATGATCCATATGCTAAGGAATTAGGAATAATGACAAATGGAGTTATAGAAATGCCAGAAATTAAAAAGAAAAAAAGAGAAGATAATGCAAAAGAAAAAAGAGTAGAATTGCATGTACATACAAAGCTTAGTCAAATGGATGGGGTTAGCAATCCTAAAGATATAGTTAAAAGGGCCGCAAATTGGGGAATGAAGGCAATTGCAATTACAGATCATGGCGGAGTACAAGCTTTTCCAGAGGTAAACAAAGCAGCGAAAGATGCGGGAATAAAGGTTTTATATGGAGTTGAAGCATATTTGACTATAGATGAACAATCTTCTGTGGCAAATTCTAAGAATCAAGATATAAACTCAGAGTATTGTGTATTAGATATAGAAACAACGGGACTTTCATTTAGAACAGAAAAAATTACTGAAATTGGCGTAATGAAAATGAAAAATGGACAAGTAATAGATACATTCGAGTGTTTTGTCAATCCTGAAAAACAGATACCATATGAAATAGTAAAGCTTACCGGTATTACAGACGATATGGTCAAAAATGAAAAAACAATAAAAGAAGTAATGCCAGAGTTTTTGAAATTTGTAGGTGATAGTATTTTAGTTGCACATAATGCTGGCTTTGATATCGGATTTTTAAAATATAATGCAGAAAATTTGGGATACAAATTAGATAACACGATAATAGACACGCTTTCACTTGCAAAAGAATTATTTCCAAACTATAAAAAATATAAACTTGGTATTATTGCAGAAAATCTGGGAATAAAGGTGGATGTCGCACATAGAGCATTAGACGATGTGAAAACATTAGTTAGTATATTTAATATAATGCTAAATATGTTAACAGAAAAGAAAGTAAAAACAGTAAATGAAATAGAATCGGTATCTAAAGATATGAGTTTTAAAAATATGCCGAGTTATCATGCTATAATACTTGTTCAAAATTATATAGGGTTAAAGAATCTATATAAGTTAATATCAATATCGCATTTAGACTATTTTTACAAAAAGCCAAGAATATTAAAAAGTATATATAAGCAATATTCAGAAGGATTAATAATAGGAAGTGCTTGTGAACAAGGAGAATTATATAGAGCGATTGTAGAAGGAAAAGCTGATGAAGATATAGAAAAAATCGCAAAAGAATACGATTATTTAGAGATTCAACCTACTGGAAATAATATGTATATGGTTAGAAATGGAGTACTTGAAAATGAAGAGCAGGTTCAAAATATAAATAAAAAAATCGTATCTTTGGGCGAGAAACTAGAAAAGTTAGTTGTAGGAACATGTGATGTTCATTTCTTGGATCCACAAGATGAAATATACAGAAGGATTCTGCAAGCCGGTCAAGGATATGACGATGCGGATTTTCAGGCTCCACTATATTTAAGAACAACCGAAGAAATGCTAAAAGAATTTGAGTATTTGGGAAATGAAAAAGCGTATGAAATAGTAGTAACAAACACAAATAAAATATCAGATATGTGTGAGGAAATTTGTCCAATATCAAAAGAAAAATGTCCGCCACACATTGAAGGATGCGAAAAAGAGATAGAAGAAATTGCAGTAAGAAAAGCCAAAGAACTATATGGAGAAAATTTACCCCAAATAGTTAAAGAAAGAATGGAAAAAGAATTAAACTCCATAATTAAAAATGGCTTTTCTGTTATGTATATTATTGCACAAAAGTTAGTGCAAAAATCGAATGAGGATGGATATATCGTGGGTTCCAGAGGTTCTGTGGGGTCTTCATTTGTTGCATATTTATTAGGAATAACAGAAGTAAATTCGTTAATTCCACATTATAGATGTGAAAATTGCAAATATTCTGAATTTGAAGAATACAATAAGAAAAATGGGTTCGATTTGCCAGATAAAACGTGCCCTAACTGCGGAACAAAATTATCAAAAGATGGAATGGATATTCCATTTGAAACATTTTTGGGCTTTGATGGAGATAAAGAACCAGATATAGACTTGAACTTTTCTGGGGAATATCAAACTAAAGCTCATAAGTATACTGAAGAACTTTTTGGAAAAGGGAAAACATTTAAAGCTGGAACAATAGGAACTATAGCAGATAAAACAGCATACGGATATGTAAAAAATTATTATGAAGAAAAAAATATTCCTGTAAATTCAGCAGAAATAATAAGAATTGCTGCTGGTTGTACTGGAGTAAAACGAACTACAGGGCAGCACCCAGGAGGAATTATAGTAGTTCCGGAAGAAAGAGAAATATATGAATTTTGTCCTGTACAGCACCCAGCAGATGACACAAATTCTGATGTGATAACAACGCATTTTGATTATCATTCTATCGATCAAAACTTATTAAAATTAGATATACTTGGGCATGACGGTCCAACAATGATAAGAATGTTATTCGATATGACAGGAATTGACCCAACAAAAGTCCCGTTAGATGAGAAAAAAACAATGTCTATATTCAGCACAACAGAGGCATTAGGAGTATCATCAGATAAAATAAATTCAACAGTTGGAACATATGGCATTCCCGAATTTGGAACAAAGTTGGTTAGAGATATGTTAGTAGATACTAAGCCAACAACATTTAATCAATTGGTTTGTATATCTGGATTATCTCATGGTGAAGATGTTTGGTTAAATAATGCTAAAGATTTAATAGATTCTGGAAGTGTAACATTAGATGAAGCAATATGCACAAGAGATGATATAATGATTTACTTAATTAAAGCAGGGTTAGAACCAAAATCAGCATTTAAAATAATGGAAGCTGTTCGTAAAGGAAGAGGGTTAACAGAAGAAGATGAAAAACTAATGAAAGAACACAATGTTCCTAGTTGGTATATAAAATCTTGTAAAAAAATAAAGTATATGTTCCCTAAAGCTCATGCTGCTGCGTATGTGACTAATGCTTTTAGAATAGCATGGTTTAAAGTATATTATCCACTCGCATATTATGCAACATATTTTACAGTAAGAGCAGATGATTTTGATAGTGACCTTATGATATATGGAAAAGAAAAAGTAAAACAAAAAATTAAAGAATTAGAAATGCAAGGGAATGCGCTTTCTACAAAAGACAAAAATGTTTTTTCAATATTAGAAATAGTACTAGAAATGTACGAAAGAGGATTAAAGTTCTTACCAATAGATTTATATAAATCACATGCTAATAAATTTCAAATTGAAGATGGTGCAATAAGACCACCACTAAACAGTATAGCGGGATTAGGAACTGTTGCAGCAGTTGGAATAGATGAAGCTAAAAAAACGGGAGAGTTTATGTGTATAGATGAATTAAAACAAAGAGCAAAAATAGGAAAAGCAGTAATTGAGATGCTTCAAAAAGCAGGATGCTTAAAAGGAATGCCAGAGTCAAATCAGATGAGCTTGTTTATCTAAAAAAATATGTACTAGTAGTAAGGTGATAAAATGAACAAATTAAAAGAAATAACTAAATTATTATTTTTTATAATTATGATAATTTGTGAAGAAACACTATTTGGTTTATCGGTATATAAACAATTTTCGGTAAAAATTGTTTATATAGTAGC
>JAISHG010000040.1 GCA_031262685.1 Lachnospiraceae bacterium
TGTTAATTGCGTTATCTAAACTTTGTTATACTTATTGAGAAAGTGGGTGAAATATATATGACACTAAGCCAAGCAATTAAAAAAAGAATATTAAATTTGTGCAAAGAAAGAAATATAACTGTTAATAAACTAGCCAACTTATCTGGATTATATCAATCAACTGTGAATAATATATTATTAGGTTTCAGTCAATCACCTAAGGCTATTACGGTATATAGAATATGTCAGGGATTAGATATAGAGTTGCACGAATTTTATAATGATAAATTATTCAAAAATTTAGATGATGATTAATTTCTATAATAGATAAATAGTATTTGACAAAGTAAATAAAATTCGCTAAAATGAATATACTAGAAGTGACAGATGAAATTTTGCTTATATAATTAAACGGTAATTCACGACCGTTAACAAGTGACTTGTATATTTTAAGGGGATTCGTACCCGTACAATAGCGACTTGTATATTTTAAGGGAATTCGCACCCGTATAACAGCGACTTATAATCTAGCTTGGGGCAACTCAAGCTAGTACTTTTTGTAAAGGAGTTGATATTTTTGGAGGAAAATTTAAAATTTTATGATGTAGATATAGAGTATGTAAAATATTTAAAAAAATTTGATAATAAAGTACCTAATATTGAATACGCAAACAATAATAAATTTGTTTGCGGAATAGTTTTAAATATAAATGATAATAAATTTTTCGCACCAATATCTTCAAAAATAAACAAAACTAATCCATCTACTTTTATCATACTAGAAAATAATAAAAAGCCAATATCTTCAATAAGATTTTCATATATGTTCCCTATTCCAAGTATAGCATTAACATTAAAAGATTTTGAACGGACAAGACCCTAAATATAGAAAATTATTAAATGAAGAATTGAAATATATAAATGTACATAAAGAAGATGTATTTAAAATGGCAAAAAGAACATACATATTATGCAACATACCTAATAGTCCTATACAAAAATTTTGTTGTAATTTTAAATTATTAGAGCAAAAATACAAAGACTATAAAAAAAATTAAAAGTATACTCCAATTGATAATTCTAATATCGTTTTTCCTCCGTTTGTGCTAGTTCTTCTTCTCGTGCATTAAATATTTTCAAGTAACTATATTAAAAATTGGGAGAGTGGTAATTACACACTCTCCTTTTTGTTACGAAAACACAACAAACGCCGCACCAATATGGGTATCAATACAAGGATTGCCATCCTTGCAGACCTCTGACTCAGGGCAGTTATCATCGCCATAATTACAACCACCCGCAACATAATATGTACCGTCATCATCCTTAAGTTCACGGAAGGCTTCCGCTAAATCTTTCTTGTCACACGTTTTTTCCCATGTTGTCTTGCCAGTTTGTATTCTCCATGCTAAATACATGAAATAATGATTTCTGCTCCCCATTTTTGATTTGCACTGTAAATTATAGTCATTTGCCCAGTCTTCCATTCTGTATGCATTTCTCGGCATGCCATCTTGCGATGGAGGCTGAATGCAGACTTCAAAGGCGTCTAAATCAACTTCGAAGGCACTCAAGATATTTTGTTTGAGCTTTTCTTGACTATACGTCTTTGGAGAATACTCTTCAAACATCTTCTTGTCAATCTCTTTTGTCCGAACCCAGTTTTTACCTATGTGTTTCCGCTTTTCCATAAAACTTTCCTCCGCCAATTGGCTTTAATATATGTTATGTCTCTAATGTAAGAGGATTAATATAAAAATGTCATGCCTGTATTATAGCATATATCTCTATACAGGGCAAATCATACCGATTTCAAGTACTCTCTTACAGTATCAATAGATGTTTTTCTTCCAACATCTCAATTATAAGAGTATTTTTATCATATTCAGATAGTTCCATAAATTGAGCAGACAAGAAAGTCAAATATGTGTATTTACTAAAATTAGTTATAGTAGTAGCATAACTATTATCTAATTCAATTAGTCGTTCTTCTAATTTTTGTATTGCCTTATCTTTATCAATATCTAAATGAAGATAGTTACTTTCTAATAAATGAATTGTTAATCTTAATTTCTCAATTTCACTTAGTTTTTTAAATTCTCTTAATATTTCTATTGTTTTCATAGTTTTAAAATTTAATATCGTCACATTTATCAGTCCTTTCGTTAAAATTTATCATAATTTTTCTTTTTATTGTTTGCATTTGGAACATAGCCTGTTTTAATTCTTTGCACATCATCAGAACTAAATATTTTTTTATCATAAAGTTCATCTGTTATTTTAGTATAGCTTATATCTTTGTTCCATCTAACTTTATTTTCAAAGAAACGCCACAGTTTCTCCCATAAACCTTTAAAATTAGCTACTTGTTCTTTAAGAGAGGTAATTACACTCTTTTGCTTTGAAACTGTGTCATTGGCATATTTTAAGTCAGTAGATAGTTTAGTTATAATGGCATCTTTTCGCTGAATTGTATTTTCCAAGTCCCAAATCTTGTTATCATGTTCTTTTAAGTCCTTTTCATATTCTTTCATAATAACATCTAAATCATTTACACCTTTTATAGATTTTGTAGTAGTTCTAACATCTTCCATATATGCTTTTATTGTATCAACTGTACTTGCTGGAACAATTAAATTCTTTTTATTTAAGGTGCTAGGTTTTAGGTTTTGCAAGACTTTTTGAATATTATCTGTTTTTTCAGATAGTAAATCTGTCTTTTGATTAGCCTGTGCAAGTCTTTGCTTATTCTGTTCGTGCTGTTTTTTAAGTTCACGATAACCCTTCATTTTATTAACCGAAATATACTCATCTCTGCCTTTTTCCTTTGTTTTCAAGCTATATTTAAGGTTATATTCTTTATTGAAAGATTTGATACAACAAGTTCTCATTTTATCTTGCAATATTACAAGTCTTTCTTTTGTGAATATTAGAGATTTTGCTACTTGTTTTTTCATTCCATTTTTATAACCATATTTTACTGGCACGCCAACTATATGAAGATGGGGAGAGGCTTCATCAAAGTGTATTACTGCATTTGCCACCTTGAATTCTGGAATAATTATTTGTAAATCTTCTACTTGTTCTTTATATACTTGTACCATTTTATATTTGTATTCTTTGTTTTTATCTTGCCAAAAGTCCATATCTCCAAGTTCAATAATTAGTTCACACGCTAAATCTCTATTAGCATTTTTATTTACATTATTATAATAATTTTGTATTTTTCTATCTTCTCTTGTTTGTTTATTATTGTATTCTATTCTTGCGTTTTCAAATTCTTTTAGATATAAATTTTTGACATCATTTGCTAAACTATTTGACCCATGAATTACAGAAATCAATTCAGTTTTATCATCATATTTTCTCAAGTTATGATTGCTTACTTTTGATAATTGTCCACTATTTTGAATAGAATTATTACTAAAAGATGTTGTTCCAGATGAGTTGTTGTTTGCAATTTTTTTCGCTGATTTTGATTTGTTTTTATCACTTCCCAAGTGTATCGAATAGGCTAAATCCATACTCATTTTTCTTGCTTTCTTGCGGAGAGGAATTTGACTTGTCTAAATTCCTAACCCTCTATGACTTTTGACACAAGTATCAAAAGTCGAGGGCTCTGCGAGGCAAAATATATTTATATTCCCATTACACAAATGGTCTATAAATATATTTCAAATTAACTATCGCCACTTTCATTTTTGCTAATGCAAAAACAAAACGTGCCACGTTAATTTGCTACAAGAACATTCGTTGGAGGTGGGGTGTATGCTACTGCACCTATTCGTATATTTTCTTTATCACTTATTGGGAATTTCTTTTCATCTTTTATTGCAACAACTCTTATTATTTTTTCATCTTTGCTGTTTAATTCTGCTTCATAATCATCTGTATAATTATTTTGATACATCTCATAAAATTCTACATCAAAAGTTTTATTCATTTGGGCTATATACTCATCTAACTGTTCTTCAGTCATATTTACACTTATTCTATATTCTTCTTCATTGCCATTTCTATCTAATGAATAATAAGTTTCAAATATTCCTGCATTAAAGAATTTGGTTAGTTGTTCTATATAACTATGTCTAAAGTTTAATTTGTCTATTTCCAGTTTGCCTTTTTCATTTTTAGTTAGTACAACCGATTCAATAAACTTTGATATAAATTCTTGCTTATCTTCTTTTGATTTTTTGTTCCATTCTTGTTTTAGTATTTCTTTTAGGTTATTAGACCTTATGTGTAATTCTCTTTCTATATCTCTATCTGCCATTAACTGATGTGGACTAAAAGATACAGACAGACTAAGTATTTCATATTTTTTAGTTTCTAAAATATCTATCTTTTCTTCAATTAGCTTATAATCTTCTGAAAAGTCTTCCATTTCAACTATTCCAGAAACATATGCCTTTTTAATTCGTTCTTTTTGAGTTCGTAACTGCATTATTTCTTTTTCTAGTTTAGATATATCAGTAGTTTTTTTGTCAGCTAGTATAGGAAGAAAATATTTTTTTACATTCATATCATATTCTAGCAATTCATATATAAAGTCTTGTAAACATTCTTCTACTAAATCTTCTCTATAATATAATTTACAATGCTCACAGTTATAGTACATATACTTTTTCTTTTTTCCGCCAGAGCCTTTGCATTTCATTATATGACCGACAATGTGGACATTTTAGTTTTTGAAAATATAGATAAACTCTATCCCTTGTGTATGCTCTTTGATTTTTTTCTTTTTGTAACTGCGTTTCTTCCCACATAGCACGACTTATAATAGGCTCTACTACATTCATATGAATAATTGGCTCTATATTTTGTATTTTTCCAATCCTTTTATATTGTTCATAATCTCCCATATAGATACGATTTTCTAATATCTTTTGAATTTTACAGTCTTTCCATATCTTTGGGGCTAATACTTTTTCTTCATTTAATATCTGTGCAATTTTATCGTGGCTTTTGCCCTCTAAATACATATCAAATATTCTTATTACAATATCTTTTGTTGTTTGGTCAATTACGGTCTTTTTATCTTCTTTTTTATAGCCTAATGGAATAGTGCCAGGTAGGTGTCCAGACTTAATTGCTCCAGTCATTCCGAACTTTGTTCTCTCTGATACTATTTCAATTTCTAATTGTGACAATACTGTAAGCATTCTAATGAAGAACCTACCATTAGCAGTAGAGGTGTTTACATCATCTCTATCGCACACCAAATAAGTGTTATACTTTTCTAGTTCTGAAATAAACTCTTCTAAATCTCTAACACTTCTTGTTACTCTATCTAATTTGTAGGCTACAATATAATTGATTTTGCCTTTTCTAATATCTGCCAACATTTCTTGAAATGCTGGTCGATGTTCCATATCTTTTGCACTTATTCCTGCGTCTTTATATATTTTAAATACTTCATATTCTTTAAAATTACATAATTGTATCAGCTTTTCCTTTTGTTCTCCTAAACTAAAGCCCTCTCTAGCTTGGTCTTCTGTACTAACACGAATATATATTCCGTGCTATTTTTTTGTCTGTTTCAGACGGTTTGCTTTCATTCATTACGACAATACCTCCTTAAATTTAATAAACGTTATGAAAAGGTTTGTCCGTTTGTGAATAAACAGCAAGGTTATAACATACTTTCAATATGCTTTAATTCTTATATCTCTAAAATTAAAGGTGTTACTGCCTCGCTATGTATTCAGACAATTTGGACAATGAATATTTTATTCCCAAATTTCCAATACAAAAGTAATCTTGTTCATTAAAGAATAGGTATAACTTATCCTTAATAATTACTTTGTGAGGCTCTACATATGCCAAATTAGTATTTTCAACTACTCTTAAATTGCCACAACGCACAGTAGGTTTAATACCATTAAATTGACAAGCCCATTTGATTTTAGATAATAAGTCTTTGTTCATACTGATTTCTGTTTTTACAATATTTAGCATTTTATCACACCGATCTCCTTTTTTCAATATAAAAGGCGACAAAAAAATCAACCTTTTACAGTTGATTTAATCGGTTTCGTCTAGTGCGACGATATTATCTTATGGTGCGGATGAGAGGACTTGAACCCCCACGCCTAAGGCACTAGATCCTAAGTCTAGCGCGTCTGCCAGTTTCGCCACATCCGCATTAATTAATGTCTAGCAAAAGTAATAATAGCATATTTTAATAATAGGTGTCAATATTACTTTTGTAAATTTTGTATAATTTTTTGTTGACTTTTAAAGCATTTTATAATAAAATACTTTAGTATTTTTAAAAGTAAATATAAACTTCTCCCCGGTAGTTTATATTTTAGTAAGAAAATTAAAGTAAAATAATGAATGGAGGGTATTTAATACCATGAATAATACAACATATAGTGCTAAAGAAAGCGAAATTCAAAGAAAATGGTATATAATTGATGCAGCAAACAAGCCATTAGGTAGAGTAGCAACAGAAGCTGCAAGATTATTACGTGGAAAACATAAACCTACATTTACACCAAATATGGATACAGGAGATCATGTAATTGTATTAAACTGTAAAGATGTAGTATTAACAGGAAAGAAATTAGACCAAAAAATATATAGAAGTCATTCAGGATACATTGGTGGAATGAAAGAAACTTCTGCTAGAGTAATGATGGATACAAATCCTACAAAAGCTATGATGCTTGCAATAAAAGGAATGTTACCACATAATTCTTTAGGAAGAGCATCATTAACAAAATTAAGAGTATATGCTGGAAGCGAACATGAAAATGCAGCGCAAAAACCAGAAGTATGGGAATTTTAATTGAGAGGAGAATTTTAAATGCCAAGAACAGCTAAAAAAACAAGTGAGAAAATAGTATTTTATGGAACTGGTAGAAGAAAAAAATCAATAGCAAGAGTAAGATTAGTAACTGGTTCAGGAATTATAACAGTTAACGGAAAACCATTAGA
>JAISHG010000072.1 GCA_031262685.1 Lachnospiraceae bacterium
CCAGCTAACTATCATATTCTTATATTTTGCTTTATCAGTTGCAACTGAAGCTATTGCCATTCTTATTCCTATGTACACAAGTACTGCTAACGATGCTATTATTGCTATACTTCTTGCCGCAACGTACCAATTTGCTACATTTTGAGATATATCCACATTTATTTCGTTTGTGACCCCAGTATTAAGTAAGAAATTTGCATTAAAGAATTCTAATTTATTAAATACTAGGTCTCCTATTGTAAAGAGCTGCACTGAATTTGTACTTCCTCCTGAAACTAAAGATAGTAACAAGGACAGTACTGCAAAAATAGCTGTTATTACCACAGATAATATACTTGCTATTAATGAACTTGAGCTTGGAAGCGTTGGAATAGTTTGTTTCCATGTTCCTTCACTAGAATTTACATTTGCTTTTCCTTCATTTACTATTGAATTGTAGTTGTCTTCCTGTGTTTCTGAATTTATTATATCTCCTGCTGTTGTTTTTTCGTCTTTTTCATCATCTTCATCAGCTGCAATAGACACATTAGGTATTAATGTGCTTAGTAATATGATTATTATTAGTAATGGTACGATTAGTTTTTTCATATATGTTACCTTTCTATTGCATTTTATTGATTATGGCGTTCGGTCAGATTGGGTATTCCTCACAGGTCTGGGCGCAATCATGCGCCCCTACAATTGTATTATCAAGGCACGCTGCGTGGCTAGTTCTCTATAATTTATTGATTTAAATAATTTTATACAAGACCGACCCCTACAGGTGTATGATTAAAATATTATGCATCCTATCCTTTTGCTAATTTGTTTAGGTTTGTTTCTACGAATTCGAATTCTTTTTTGGTTGGTTGTATTGCTATTATGGCTGTGTCGGAACCTACTTTTAGTAGTCCTTCTCCTCTGTTACATGTTGTTAAGAAATATGCTTCTCCTTCGCTTAATTTAAATACTTCTTTTATGTATTCTATTTCAGATTTATCTTGTGCTAAGAATAATTTTGTGTCTGATGATGTTAGAACTGCTTGTACTTCTGGTTTTTCGTAGAAGTCTTGGAATTTTTGTGATATAACCGCTAACGATACATTTCTTTTTCTGGCACGTCTTGCCATTGTATTTAAGAAGTCTACAGCTTCTGGGTATGGAAGTAACATCCATGCCTCGTCTACCAACACTCTTTTTTTAGATGCTTTTGTTTTATCTTCACTATTTTTCTTAACGTATTTTTCCCAGATCCAAGAAAGAAGTATTTGCTGTGCAAGTGGTCTTGCAAATCTTTCTTCTAGTCCAGATATGTCTAGGTTTATAAATGGAACATTATCTAAGAGTTCAAATGTAGATTGTCCATCGAAATATGCCATCTGCCCATCGTATTCTCTTATGTACTGTTTCATAACTTTTGCTAAATAACTATAATGGAATCTATAGTCTTGGTTATCGTTTGCATTTGCGTTTCTCATTAATGTTTTATACCATGAACCTATTGTAGGCATATCCTTTTTTACTCTTCCTAAATACTGTTTTTGCACTACTGCCTTAGACTCTTCTGTATACAAACTTTCGATATTATTTGTTATACCTGCACTTGTATATTCTTCTGCTACTGCCTCTGCTATTATTTGTTTTGTAAGCTCGTTTACTTCTGTACTTCTTGTGCTACCTCTTGCCATTGTAAGTAGGGCTTGAGTTACGTCCTCTATTTTGTTTTCTACATTTAATACTGTTCTTTCTTTTCCTGTAATTTCATCTTTTACAACCTCTGGCTCTAAATCAAATAGGTTTATTATTGTATTTGAACTTGGACTTATTGTTACATTTATTCCACCTAATGCTTCTGCAACAACTCCATATTCACCCTCTGCATCTAACGCTAGACTTTCTATTCCCATAAGAACAGAAGAACGTGCGGTTAATGTTTTTATTGTAACACCTTTACCAGCACCAGATTTACCGAATATAACCATGTTATAGTTTGTAAGTGTACTACTGAAATTATCGAATAATATTGGAAGTCCTGTTTGACGGTTAAATCCTAATGGAATTCCTTTTTCGTGTCCAACATCTGATGTGAAGAAAGGAAATACTGTAGACATTGAACGTCTGTCAAATGTATGTGCTTTCTTTATTTTATTATCACAAAATGGCATATTAGATCTTAACGCTTCATCTTGAAGAGCCCATGTAGGTTTCATACCTATCATTGTTTTAGACATTTCGGCTGTTAAAAGTGATGTGTATTTATCTAGTTCGTCTAAACTATATGCAAAAAGTGTACATATTATAGAAGACTCAAATAACTTATTAAAACCAGCTGCTATTTCATCTCTTAGAGACTCTGCTTCGTATCTTTTTTGTGCTAAAATTCTTTCTCTGTTTATATCTCCTCTATCTAACGCTACAATTCTTTCAGACTCCAATTCGTTTATTGTTCTATTTAGTTCTGTTTGAGATATACTCTCGCTTATTGGATTTATAAACACAGATACGTTTAAGTCACCAAATGTATACATCCCTCTTAAAAACTCTGGGAACGTACACATTCTTGGTATTGTGGATACCACCATACTCCTTGCATACCTGGTTTTACTAGCTACTATTTCTATATGATTTGTATAACTTGCATCTACTCCTGCTGGAGAAATTAGGTCTTTTATTGTAGCTACATTTTTATAAAGTGTACCTTCTGGCTTTTGCTCTGTTGACTTTATCTCTTCGGTAATTATTTGTTTTTTTGCCATTTTAAATCATCCTTTCTTTTGTTTTTGGTTTTTATCCTATGTCGGGTGCAGGGTCATGCGCCACTACGTTTCTTGTGTTTGTTTTTATAGGGCGCGAGTCGGTCTCTCCTACGATGAATTTCTCACCGCTCGGCCCCTACAATATTGGTTTATGCTTTTCTAGATAGGTTTAATTCTAATTCTTCTTCAACGTCTGACAAGTTTTCTTCATCTATTTTTTGTTTTGTTTTTTCATATAAGGCATCTTCCATTTGATCCCTGTATTCTTCTACTAATTCTTTTGCTTTTTCTTTTATCTTCTTAGCCTTGCTTTGTTCTTTCTTTAACTCTTTGTCGGCATCTATTATAGATTTTGTTGCAAGATCTATTGCTATTTCTTCTAATTCCTCGTTTATTTTTTCTTCTCTCTTTTTAAACACATCTTTAGATGTACTATATAGTGCATCGTAACCTGCATCTAATGCTCTGTTTAACTGAATTAATTCAGAGTCATCTCTGTTATACGCAATATATAGTAACTCTGCTAATTCTTCTGAATCTAGCACTTTCCCTCCAACTTCTGATGCTGCCAAACTTCTTACTACAGATTGTGCTCTTGTATATAATTCAGAGAAACATATATTATCTATTTCTTCTTTTGAATATGTACTTGTAGAACCACTTTCTGCTGCAAAGTACGATACTATAATGTATGTTTTTTGTTGCAATACATTTTGATTTAAACTTAATCTTGCAACGTATTCAGATATATCTGCACCATACTCTAAAACGTTTTCTTTTCTTCTTTTTTGGAATTTCAACTTTTTAATAAGGTCCTGATTTTCTTTTTCTTCTGCAACCTTTATATCTATTTCTAATTTTTCTATATCTTCTTGCATTTTTTTAATTCTGCCTTTATATCCCTCTACTATGTCTCTTAAGTTCAAACTTCTTGTTTGAATATATAGCTGTATTGGATATCTTAATGTATTTAGAAATTGTACAAATCCTTCTTCTACGGCAATTTTCTCATCTTGAGACATTAGGTCGTAGTTTACTCCTTGGCAAGAGATAACCATTACATATTGTTCTCTATTTTTTCTAATTATCATTCCATCTTTAACTTCATCGAACTCCATGAATTTGCTAATAGACTCTGGGCTTAAATTTTCTTTAAATCTACCTGAATCAGATACTTTTTTCTTTTCTACTTCTGTAGAAGTACCCTGCTTTTTATTCTTTTTCATTTTCTCTTTATATGTTATTGCAAAATATGTAAATCCCAACCCCATTATTAGGACAATTAATAGTATTATTATGATGTTTAACAAATTAACTATACTCATTACTCATTTTCCTCCTTTGTATAAATATAAATTTTCTTATTCATTCTAAACTTCACGTATCTGCGTATTATTTCGTCTAATGACTCTCCACCTATTTTTTTGGTAAAAGGAAGTCCTGAAAGTGTTGGTATTTTTACTGCCCCCACAGCATAGCCAATTAGTGCAAATGCTGCCATTGTTATTACTCCTACCATGCCCAGTCCACAAATCGAAAATAAAAGATAAAATAGCAAACCTACACCTGCTCCTATTGCAGTAGTAATTAAAGATTTTACAGAAAATATTATTAAAATTCTTGATTCCCCTCTAAGATTACGGGGTATATTGTATGTTCCCACTTAAAACTCCTCCTTTGTTTTTCTCCTATATTTCCTAATGTTTTTCTACGTTTTAAGTAGAAGACATAACATTATACAGTGTTGCCCATATTACTCGCGCTCCAAATATTACTATGGTTGCAGCAACTAATCCTATTAGCTGCACTTTTAACTTTGCTTTTTCGTCTGGGCTACCACATGTCATATATTTTATTCCAATAACAACTATTGCAATAACTAAAACAACTGTACCTATTGCTACAAGCAAAGTTGCTATTGGTACAACAGCCTTTTCTACCTCTGCAGTACTAATTACTTCTGTTCCTGAACCTTGAGTTATAAATGCTTTTCCTTGAGTTATCCAATCGCTTGCTTTTGAGTAAGTTGGCATGCTTAAGACTAGTACAAGCATTATTGTTATTAATGGGGCTATTTTGCATATGTATTTTTTCATAAGAACCTCCTATATTTTTATAAAACATTTAATATAATTATACTTTCTTTTTAGCTATATTTCAACATTTATAGACAATTCTTAAAAAAGAAATACTAATGTAATAATTTTGTAATTCTTATTATTTTAAGAGATTCCCCCAGACTCTGTTTTTCCCTAAATGATTTTTCAAAAAGCATCTTACATTCACAAAATATTTTTACTTTTATATTTACTATTTTTTTGCGTCAATCTTTTACAATCCTTACAACAATAATGCTTTTGCGTCAATCTATTATCACCGTAGCGATTTATGAGAAATATTGCACCTTTTTTTGTTGCAAATATTATATATCTATAGTAAAATTCTATGAATAAGGCATTGCCTAAATCATACTATGCTGGAGGAAAATGAACATGAAAAATACAATGGAGGGATTTAAAACAAAAGACATACCCGAAGGTAGAACTGGAGCAGCTTTTGTGGACACTTCTTCTTTACAAGGGCAAGAATACTTTCTAAGTTGTTATGTATTTGGAGATAAGTTTCCCTATACAATAGACATAAAAGGGAATCCTTTGTACAAAGGATTTTCTACAGAACTCCCCTTAAAAAAAGAAGAAAAAGGCATTGACAGATACATCGTTAGCAAAGACTGGACTGTGCGTAATCCGTACCTTCTCCAAAACTTTACTCCTCGGGAATTTAGTTTATTAGAAACTAATAGATTACTACTTCCCGACAAGTACTACGACTTACCACAGACATATCTTTCGATTGCACCTAAGCATCTGCATATTTACAAAGACGAATACAAGTACACAGTTGTCGGCAATATCCCTTTATTTGAAGGATATAAAAATACTGGCGCTAAGGATACCCTTTTCGATATTGTTAGCAAATCGTACCTCGACAATCATCCAACACAAGCGTTCTTTTTTGATAGATTTCTTTTTTCGCCGCTTAAAACGTCTAAAGTAATTAGCCAAGGAAATTATTTTATTACTTGGACGAATAAGCCAAATTACTTTACAGATATTACAAAAAAGCAAGTCTTTTTCGTTGGTGGTTTGTATGGTTGCTTAACTTCAGGTGTTAGAGCCCCCTTGCTTTTTGGATATTTTGGTAGTCTTTTAGATAAAACTTATGAGGATGTTGTTGCTCCTGAAAAATGGGCAAAAGCAAACTTAAGCAGTTATCAACCTATCTGGTTTAGAATTTAAACACTTTTAAACTAAAAAATCACCCTATTCATTGCAAAAAAGAGTACGTGATAATTCACGCACCCTTTTTTTAATTTAACCAAGCTATACTATTTACATCTATGTTTAAACTGTTATCTATGCCTGTTCCAATTTTCACATCTGGCTTAACTGTTCCATGATAATCGCTTCCGCCGGAAGTATACAAACCTTTTTCCTTACACAAATCTAATAAATACTGGGTTTGCTCTTTTGTAAATTTGCTGTAGTAGCATTCCAGCCCATCAACTTTGTATTTTTTTATTGTTTCTTCTAAAAATTCTGGGACATTTTCTATATTTTTATACTGAAATGGATGTGCCACAAAGGATAAGCCATTACATTCTTTAATAACATCTACTACTTCTGCTACCGAAGGATAGTCTTTTGACTTATCTATAAAGAAGTCGTATTCCTTTAATCCGCAGTATTTTCTTGTGAATACATTAAAGTCATTCCAAAGGTCTTCTGGAACTTTTTCCTTGTTTTCTGGATATTTTTTTATTTCATCATAAAGTATGTAATACGCCTCCGAAGTATCTTTCCAGTCCAAGTCTGTTCTGTTCCTAACTTTAATTTTCTTGCTTATGCATGTTTTATATAACTGGTCGAAGTACTTTATTTCTCTTTGCGGCGAAGTTTTATCCTTGTAAAACTGGATTAACCAATCATTTAGCTTTTCCATATCAAATCCATATGCTAAAATTTCTATTCGTCTTCCATCTTCTATGCAACATTTTAGCTCTACCCCATTGATAATTTTTCCAGAAAACAGTTCTCTTGTTTCCGGATTTTCAAGTTCTTTGTAGGCGTTGCAATTGTCGTGATCTGTAATTGATATATACTCTAATTTCTTGTTTTGTGCTATTTTTAGTACGTCTGAAACACTGCTTGTACCATCTGAATAGTTCGTGTGAATATGTAAGTCAATCACCTAATTCTTCCTCCCTAATATAATCGATGAATGAATTATATCATATTATGAGATTTATTGTATTAAATAATTTTAATTTGTATCTTCGGAGGCTAGACCATATAAGATGTAGCGGTGAGCAGTGCGAACCATACTCCAAAGCCCTTCTAAAATTAACCGAATTTGCCTTTGTATCTAATTTTTTACATTTTTCTTTGCTCTATTATATTATTGACTCCCTTTACATATCGTCGATAATTATCTTTCCCCCTAAGTCTACAAAGAATTTCTTCACTGTCATCTTCATGATCTATTATTTTATAACCATTTGTTTCATCTCCATTATATGTAGTTAAGTCAAGAACTTCGTAATTGTCATTCACAAAGCCATTTAACTTAAAAAAATTAATATATTCTCTAAAATTACCAAATAAATCAAACCATTCTTTATTTTTATTTATAGTTTTATATAGTTTTGAACTTTTTTCATTATTTTTGTCCTCATACCACATTTTAATTGCATAAAGAATTAAATCGAATCTATCATAGTATCCTCTCCTTCCCCCTCTTGCTTGATTAATAGAAATATTTCTCCATCTATACGTCTCTTTTTGCAATATATTATTTTTATCTTTTTTGTAATAAGAACGTGGAAAAACAATATGTCCACCTAATCTCCTAGAAATTTCAAGAAACTCCACAATTTCTTTTCTTTCATATTTGCCTAATGATTCCGCCCAAGCTACCGATGCGCCAATGTAATCAGATCCTAACCAAATAAATTCATCATCAACTTGAATTTCAATACCATAAGCACTATTTTGGTAAATCACATTACCGGATAAAATTCTTCCCATTAGGAAAAGTTTTTTTGTTAAAAATCGCTTTCAATAAGTCTTCATATAACTCTTTACTACTCTTGTCCGGATCTTTTCTAGATTTGATTTCAAAATCTTTATAGAAATCTTGATTTGAATCTTGATATAATTCTTTAAGATAGTTTTTAGCTTGACACATAAACTCAGGCCTCCTTTACTATATTTTATTCATAATTACATTATTTATATCATATTATGTAGAAATAAATGATATATTTGATTTTTTTGTATCATAATTTGGTTAATGATCAGTCTAAATTCGTGATTTTTGTTTGTAGGGGCGTATTGCATACGCCCCTATTCTGTTTTTTGCATCAATTTTAAATTGATCGAGATGTAGCTGTCTATCCCCAAAAAAACGAGTAGTCAAGGAATCCTTGTCAACTCGTTTTGCTATTTTTATTTGCCTTCTGTACTATATACTAATACCTCTTCCAAATCCTCATCTTCTAATAAAGAACCTTTTATGCTTCCTGTAGTTATAACATCTACTTCTTTCTCCAGCTCCGCTTCTAATGCATATTTTACTTCTATTAGTTTAAATCCTTCCATTACATCTTCGGTCTTTAGTATAATATCTATATCACTATTCTTTGTCTGTTTCTTCTTTACATATGAACCAAATATCCAAACTTTTGTAAGATTATACTTTCTAGCCACATGCGATATCTTTTCACTAATTTTTTCCAACTCAGACATTGCGTTATACCTCCTATTCTTTTAACAGTTTTATACAAAATTCAGTATAGCAAGTTTATTAATGAAAAAACTAATTCTCTTTGCCAGTATACTTTTTTTAAAAAATTCATATAATATTAAAGTAGCTTCTTGACACGTTTCGTGTTAAATGCTACAATATACTGAGTAGTTAGTTCGCTGAGTTACTGTAGGTTAATAGTTTATCTATTAGCAGCATGCATGACATGTGGGATCCTATAGTCAGGGTAGCTGCTCTTTTTTTATATGTTATAGTTGCACTAGCCAATTTAAGTATGATGGTAAAGTATTGGGCGGAACTATTTTCAAACCATAACTTAATAAATTTCCATTTTTTCTATACAGTTTATTAGATAATGTCTTTATATAGTATTTATGCCTGTCATCATTGTATTTAATAGCCTGTCCTAACGAACTGCAACACACATCTGCTAATTGTAACAATTTTTTCTGTGCATTTGGATATACTTTTATACTTTTTATCTTATCAAAATCAATTTTATGTTTATTATTATTTTGCAAATACGAGCATAATTCTTTTTTATTCAAATTTCCTCTACTACTAATATTAATATTTATAGCGTCGGAATCTCTTAAAAACCATATAAGCCTTTCAAACAAGTATCCAGAATAGTAATTATATACTCTATTTGATGGAATACTATTTATTTTTTGTGTATTTATTAGTATGTTTATTATATGAAAATCTTGCTCATTTAATAAGTCTATTATCATTTTTTTATTGGGGAAACCTTTTATAGAATTCCAATGTAGTTGCGATTTTACATTCATTTCCAAATTTTGTTTTATTTCATCAAAAGTTTTTGACAACTCTAAATCTGCTTCTTTTTTTACAATTATAGCAGTTAAAATAAACCAATCGCTACCTCTTTTAATACCTTCATCTCCACTTTCATCTATATATGCATTATATTCCATACTTTAGCACTCTCCTAATATAATCCCCTATGTAAAAGTATACCTTTATTCATATTTTGTCAATATGTTTTACAAATATTTGTTCTGGTTGTATGTATATATATCAATGATGTGAAACAAAGTTGTAGATATTCTTGTAATATATTGAATTTGTCCTGCTTTTCTCACGCGCTTTCGCTTGTGATACTTTGGAAAAACATACAAAACCTGT
>JAISHG010000053.1 GCA_031262685.1 Lachnospiraceae bacterium
GAGAAAGTTGTAACAATATCTAAATTGAAAAGATTTGTGTATTTTAAAAACAAATACGTATAAAAAGCAGAGAAAGAGCCTTGTAATAGCTTGCCAATAAAATATGGTTTTATAGACACATCGGTTTTAGATATAATGCTAAACACTTGTAGCAGTACGGAGATGCCACCAAAACCAAGTAGAAATGCACACAAAATAATATTTATAGAGATAGATTTTCCCATAAGTCCAGAAATGTTTTGAACACCATTAGTAAGTTCAATTAGTCCAGAAAAGAATCCAGATAGTAGTTCTGAATTTGTACTAAATATATTTGCAAATATACTTCCTAATACTCCAAATAAATTTAATTTGGTTAGTATAGAAATTACTACAGAAAAAAGAACTATAAAACCACCAATGTTTAAAATTGTAGCTATAGAGTGAGATATACTATTAGCTAGTAATTCTCCTAAACTAGAAAACTTTAAATCTATACTTGCATCTTCTATAGTGTTTCTATAGTCTCTACGAAGTTTATCTTTTTTCCAAAATCTAAAAATAATTCCTACAGTAATGCAAGAAAGAATATGTGTTAAAAATAAAAGAAATCCGGTTCTGCTGTCTCCAAACATGGCTATACCAACAGTACCAATAATGAACAAAGGACCAGAATTGTTTGTGAATGCTAAGAGTCTTTCGCCTTCTTCTTTAGTGCAAAGTCCTTTTGTCCTGAAATCAGAAACAATTTTTGCGCCTACAGGATATCCACTTATTATTCCCATTAAAAAAGCAAAAGAACCAATTCCAGGAACATTAAATAAAGGTTTCATAAGTTTATTTAGATATTTTCCTAAAATAGGTATGATATTTGTGTGGCTCAAAAGTTCGGCAGCAATAAAAAAAGGTAGAAGAGCAGGTACAACAGAATTTGCAAAAAGTGATAGACCGATTTTTGGCTGCAACCATATTTTCCTTTGAAAAAATAACAAGAAAACATGTAAATAATACAAATACTGTAGGTAAAATTATCTTTTTAACATTAACAACAAAAAATCTCATGTAAAAATATATTAGGTTTGTAAACGGATTATTACACAAAAAATCGTGTAGTGGTGAGCAGTGAGAACCATTATTAAAGCATTGCGAACCATAAACGAAACATGACTCCTCAATACCATTACGCTCTACATGAATTGCTAAATTTAAGCATTTAGTGTATAATATAGTCGTGACATTTTTATTTGTCCTCACTACATTAGTGACACAACACATTTTATATGCCAATAATTGGCAGGAGGATTTCACAAATGAAACCGAGCGATGACAAGGTTAGGGCGTGCCGAAAGAGAATGATGCCTGACGCAGATTGCAACAAGGTGAATCTTTTGTTACAAAAAGGCAATCATCGGTACATGAACTTAGAGACGCTTCCTCAAAAGTATATTCTTACAAATGTTCAAGAATGTGCAACAACATTATCTCTAATGGTTGTTGCAGACGCTTGGCAAGGAACAGGACACCTTGAATTGGAGTATCTGCTTGCTATAGCATTTGTAGAAAAAATACTTAAGGCGTACAAAGAAGGAAGTAACGAAGCAGACATTACAGAGCTCTTTAGCTATGATTTTTCAGACCAATCAGGTCGGGTTTTCACAAAAAAAGATATCGTGAAACACGTTTTGCGGTCTTTCAGGATTAATGAGGACGAGCCCAAAAAGATTTGTCTGGAATGGAACATTCGCGCATAAGGGTTTCATAAAAAAGCGATTAGCTTTCTTATCTCGTAAGAGATAAGTTTTTTTTGTAAAAAAAATAAAGTGAAGGACTTGTGCGAAAAAGAAAAGGCAGTATAATTGCTAATATTAAGCATTTGATGTATAATATAGTTATAACATTTTTGTTATTCCTCATTTACATTAGTGACACAACAAATTATTATGGCAAAATTGCCGGAGGAAATATTATGAAACGTACAGCAGAAGAAGTTAGTAAATGTAGACAACGGATGATTCCTTACAGAGATGAACAAATATTTAATTCAATCATGCGAAGTGATGACTACGGCTATACAAAACCGCAGGTAGGACATAAAAAGTACATTCTCACGAATGTTGAAGAAACATCTCAAAGAATTACTCTCGAGAAACTTGCAGGTTACTGGGCCGGAACGGGACATGTCGAATGGGAGTATTTGATGGCCTTTATCCTCATACAAGAGGTACTCAAAGCCTACGAAGCAGGGACTAAAGAGGCAGACCTCACAGAACTCTTAGGTCGCGATTTCTCCGCAAGGTTTGATCGGACTTTCAGCAAGGAAAAGGTTTGGGAGCACATTCAATCATCATTCGAGATTGTTCGGGAAGATTCTAAGAACATTTTTCTGGAACTTTCTGCATAAGTTTCATAAAAAAGCGATTAGCTTTCTTATCTCGTAAGAGATAAGTTTTTTTTTGTAAAAAAATAAAATAAAGTGTTTTCATTTTTAAAATTTATGCTATAATAGACAAGTATTTTTTAACAATGTTAATATATTAAAATATATATTACAAATTTAAGGAGGTTTTTTAATGAGTCAAAAGTACGTATACCTTTTTAGCGAAGGTAATGCAAAAATGAAAGAATTATTAGGAGGTAAAGGAGCAAACTTAGCAGAAATGACAAGCTTGGGACTACCTATACCACAAGGATTCACAGTTTCAACAGAAGCTTGTACAAGGTATTATACAGATGGAGAAACTATTTCGTCTGAAATACAAGGACAAATAAACGATGCACTTGTTAAGCTAGAAGAAATTACTGGTAAAAAACTAGGAGATGAAACAAATCCTTTATTAGTATCAGTTCGTTCAGGAGCAAGAGTATCAATGCCAGGAATGATGGATACAGTTTTAAATTTGGGATTAAACGATAAAGTTTTAGCTCAAATGGCATCAAAAAATGAAAGATTTGCATACGACAGTTACAGAAGATTTATTCAAATGTTTAGTGATGTTGTTATGGAAATACCAAAGCCATTATTCGAAAAAGCAATAGACGAATTAAAAGAAAAAAGAAATGTAAAACTAGATACAGAATTAACAGCAGAAGACTTAAAAGAGCTTGTTGGAACATTTAAAGCTATATATAAAGAACAACAAGGGGTAGAGTTCCCTCAAGATGCAAAAGTTCAATTAAACGAAGCAGTAAAAGCTGTTTTCAGAAGTTGGAACAATGCAAGAGCTATTAAATATAGAAGATTAAACGATATACCAGGAGATTGGGGAACAGCAGTTAACGTACAACAAATGGTATTCGGAAATATGGGAGAAGATTGCGGTACTGGTGTTGCATTTACACGTAATCCAGCAACAGGAGAAAACAAACTATTTGGAGAATACTTAATGAATGCACAAGGAGAAGACGTTGTTGCAGGTATCAGAACACCACAACCAATAGATACATTAAAAGATACAAATGCAAAAGCATACGAAGATTTTGTTACATATTCAAATAAATTAGAAACATATTTCAAAGATATGCAAGACTTAGAATTCACAATAGAAAGTGGAAAACTATACATACTTCAAACAAGAAACGGAAAAAGAACAGCAAATGCAGCATTAAAAATTGCCGTAGACCTAGTTTCAGAAGGAATGATAGACGAAAAAGAAGCTGTACTTAGAGTAGAACCAAAACAATTAGATCAATTATTACATCCAAACTTTGATGCAAGCGCTTTAAAAGCTGCAAAAATAGTTGCAAAAGGATTACCTGCATCACCAGGAGCTGCAACAGGTAAAGTAGTATTTACGGCAGAAAGAGCAGTAGAATTACATGAAGCAGGAGAAAAAAACCTAATCTTAGTAAGATTAGAAACATCTCCAGAAGACATCGAGGGAATGGTAGTATGTAATGGTATATTAACAGTAAGAGGAGGAATGACATCACATGCAGCCGTTGTTGCAAGAGGAATGGGAACATGTTGTGTAGCAGGATGTGGAGATATTACAGTAAATGAAGAAGCAAAATTTGTAACATTACCAGATGGAAGAAAAGTAACAGAAGGCGAATACATGTCTTTAGATGGTTCTACAGGTAATGTATATGGAGAAAAAATAGAAACAGTTGATGCATCTGTATCTGGAAACTTTGCAACATTAATGGGATGGGCAGATAAATATAGAAGATTAAAAGTTAGAACAAATGCAGACACACCAATAGATGCAAAACACGCATACGACTTTGGAGCAGAAGGAATAGGATTATGTAGAACAGAGCATATGTTCTTTGCACCAGATAGAATAGCTGCAATTAGAGAAATGATAGTATCTAAAACAGCTGAACAAAGAGCAAAAGCATTAGCTAAAATACTTCCAATGCAAAGAGGAGATTTCGAAGGATTATACAGAGAAATGAAAGGATACCCAGTAACAATAAGATTCTTAGACCCACCTTTACATGAATTTGTACCACACGAAGATACAGATATCGAAGCATTAGCAAAAGAAATGGGATTATCATTTGCAGAATTAAAAGGAATAGTAGAAGGATTACACGAATTCAACCCAATGATGGGACATCGTGGATGCCGTTTAGCTGTAACATATCCAGAAATCGCTGAAATGCAAACAAGAGCAGTTATAGAAGCAGCAATAAACGTAAACAAAGAAGGAATGAACATAGTTCCAGAAATAATGATACCATTAGTTGGTGAAATCAAAGAATTAAAATATGTTAAAGATGTAGTTACAAAAACAGCAGACGAAGTTATAAAAAATGCAGGAGTTAATTTAACATATCATGTTGGAACAATGATAGAGATACCAAGAGCAGCATTAACAGCAGACGAAATAGCAAAAGAAGCTGAATTCTTCTCATTTGGAACAAACGATTTAACACAAATGACATTTGGATTTAGTCGTGATGATGCTGGTAAATTCTTAGGAGATTACTACGAGAAGAAAATATATGAATCAGACCCATTTGCTAAATTAGACCAAGTAGGTGTTGGAAAATTAGTAGAAATGGCTGTAAAACTAGGAAAACAAACAAGACCAGATATTAAACTTGGAATATGTGGAGAACACGGTGGAGATCCAGCTTCAGTAGAATTCTGCCATAAAGTAGGATTAGCATACGTATCGTGCTCACCATTTAGAGTGCCAATTGCAAGACTTGCAGCAGCACAAGCAGCAATTAAGTTTCCAATGTAAATTAAGGAAAATATTTCTTGCATAACAAATAAACATATGTTAGAATATTTCTATTGCAAAATAGAAATGTTCTTTCTTTTTTGCCCTTACTCAAAGCAATAGTCTTTGGGTTATAATCCAAGAGGAGGTGAAAATAATGAATAAATACGAAAGTATTGTCATTATTAAATCAGGTTTAGAGGAGACTGCTATAAAAGCACTAATTCAAAAATTCTCAGACTTAATTAATAATGATGGAGAAGTAGTATCAGTCGAAGAAATAGGACTAAAAAGATTAGCTTACGAAATAAACAAACAAAAAGAAGGATACTATGTAATATTTAAGTTTGCTGCTAAACCAACACTTATAGCAGAACTAGAAAGAGTATACAGAATAGCAGACGAAGTGTTAAAATTTATAACAATAAAAAATGAAGAATAATAGTTAAAGTTCCAGAAAGGATGTGCAATATATGAATAAAGTAATATTAATGGGTAGACTTACTAGAGATCCAGAAGTAAGGTATACACAAACATCAAATACATTAGTTGCAACTTTTGGTTTAGCTGTAAATAGAAGATTTGTTAAACAAGGTGAAGAAAGACAAGCCGATTTTATAAATATTGTTGCTTGGGGTAAAACAGGAGAATTTTGTAGCAAATATTTCAAAAAAGGACAACAAGTTGGCGTTATAGGAAGAGTTCAAACAAGAAACTGGGAAGACGAGAATAAGGTTAAACATTATGCAACAGAAGTTGTCGCAGAAGAAACATATTTTGCAGATAGCAAAAAAGATGGAGATTCTGGTGCTTCAAGTTTTGAAAACACATTTGGTACTTCTATAGCAGAAGGTTCAGAGTTTTCTGTATCTTCAGAAGATGATTTACCATTTTAAAGATTAGAAGAATGGGGGAAATAAAAAATGGCAGAAAGAAAACAAAACAATAACAGAAAAAGAAACAACAATAATGGAGACGATGACTTTAATCCTAAATTTAGAAAAGTAAGAAAAAAAGTTTGTCCATTATGTAGTGATAAGAATTTCGTTTTAGATTACAAAGAACCAGAAAAATTAAAGAAATTTGTAAACGATAAAGGAAAAATCTTACCAAGAAGAGCAACAGGTGCATGTGCAAAACATCAAAGAGATATAACATTAGCAATTAAAAGAGCACGCCATATAGCATTATTACCATATGCACAAAACTAAGAAATAAAGGACGTACCTAATAAAAAAACAGCTATAATTACTAGCAACTTTTAGGAAGTCCTTTTTCTTTTTTGTCATGTAGGAGGGAGAATATCTATGTTAGAACTAAAAGATATAAAAAAAGATTATATTACTGGAGACACAGTAGTTAATGCCTTAAGGGGTATATCTGTATCATTCAGAAAAAATGAATTTGTATCAGTATTAGGACAAAGTGGTTGTGGAAAAACAACACTACTTAATATTATTGGAGGATTAGACAGGTATACTACAGGAGACTTAGTTATAAACAATGTGTCTACAAAGGAGTATAAGGATAGCGATTGGGATATTTATAGAAATAATTCT
>JAISHG010000054.1 GCA_031262685.1 Lachnospiraceae bacterium
TGAGTTTTAAGATGTGAATCTATATTATTCATAAAACTATCTAAACTTGGTATTAAAACCTCTTTTTCTGTAGTTGATCCTTTTAGTACAACATACGCTTTAGTTCCATCTGAAGATAACACTATTGATTTTACTTCTGCACTTTCTATTTTTACTCTAAGTTCGTCGTATGTCATTTTTGTGTCTTGTTTATTTACTAATGCATAGACTGTTATTAAAAATATAACAGCTACTATTAGCCACATTGCCAATTTTTTTATACTACTTTTCATATGTTCCTCCTATTTATTTACATACGCACTATATCATAATAAATTTTTGTTTTCAATATAAATTTATTTGCATGGCACCTCTCGCGCTACTCTATAATTCTAGAATTTACCCCTGTTAATCTGTACCCGTTATAATGATTTGACCTGATTTTACTGCTACTTTTGTGCCTTTTTTGGGTATTAGATATTTGTTGCCAATGTTTTTTTCGCACATTTTTATTATGTCTTCGATATTTGTTTTTTCTATTTCGTTTTTGGAAACGCCTAGTTTTTCGAAGCTAAGTAATATTATTCTACTTTTAATAATTTGTTCTTCTTTGTTAAACATTTTCAAGTCTAGCACTATAGTATTTTTATCTGTTTTTTCCTGAATTTTAGTATATTCAATTTCGGTAATTTTATTTATGTACTCGTCTTCTTCTTTTGCTATATTAGATAATTTTGTTACAGCGCTTATGATGCTTGGATTAAATTCTTGCTTAATGTATGGTATAACTACATTTCTTATTTTATTTCTTGCATAAATATTTTCTGTATTTGTTTTGTCTATTCTAGGATTCAATTTATTGCTATTACAGTAATTTTCTATATCTTCTCTTTTGCAATCTATTAGTGGACGGATGTATTTTTTATCTCTTATAGCTTCTATTCCAATTAGTCCACGAATTCCGCTTCCTCTTATTATATTCATTATTACAGTTTCTACTTTATCGTTATTATTGTGTGCTGTGGCAATTTTATTTGAACCAGTTTTGTTTAATACTTCATCAAAAAACTCATATCTTGCAATTCTTCCCGCTTCTTCTTCTCCACATTTTTTCTCTTTGGCATATTTTTTTATATCAATTCGTATTACAAATACTGGTATTTTGTACTTTTCGCAATAATTTTTAACATATTCTTCGTCGGAATCTGCCTCTTCTCTAATTTTATGATTTATATGCGCTACAAATATTTCTATTTGATATTCATCTTTTTTTGCATTCAAAAAGTGTAATAGACACATCGAGTCTGGTCCGCCAGATACACCTATTACAATTTTATCTTTTTTATCGATTAAGCTATTTTGTTTAATCGTCTTTTCTATTTGTTCCAAACTCCTATTCCTCCACGTAATCTTACTCTTCACGTTCATTTAAATTTACAAATTTTGTGAAATTTCCAAGCCATAATAATTCTACCGTTCCTGTTGACCCTGCTCTATGTTTAGCAAGTATTACTTCTGCTCTATTTTTCTTTTCGCTTTTTTCGTTATAGTAATCGTCTCTGTATAAGAAGATTACTATGTCTGCGTCTTGCTCTATTGCTCCAGATTCACGAAGGTCAGAAAGCATCGGTCTATGGTCTTGACGTTGTTCTACTGCTCTAGATAGCTGTGATATTGCGATTACTGGTATATCTAATTCTTTTGCTAGTATTTTTAACGACCTACTTATTTCTGAAATTTCTTGTTCACGAGAACCATATCTTTTGTTACTTGCTTGTATTAACTGTAAATAATCTATTACTACTAAACCAATGTTTTTTTCTAACTTTAATTTCCTACATTTTGCTCTTATTTCCATTACCGATATACCGAGGTGTATCGTCAATATACATTGGTGCCTCAGATACTGGTCCCGTTGCTGCAGCAAGTTTTAGCCAATCATCTTCCTCCATTTTACCTGTTCTAACCTTGTTGCTATCTACCATCGCTTCCCCGCAAAGTATTCTGTTTACTAATTGATCTTTAGACATTTCTAAGTTAAATATCGCAACTGGAACATTTGCTCTAAGAGCAGCATGTGTTGCAATATTTATTGCAAACGCAGATTTACCCATTGCAGGTCTTGCTGCAACTAATATTAAATCCGAATTATGAATTCCAGAAGTTTTGCGGTCTAAATCTGCAAATCCCGTTGGCACTCCACTAATTGCTTGTTTTTGATTATATAGTCTTTCTATTTGCGCAAATGTTTCTATTAAAACATCTTTTATAGGAACATAACCTTTTTGGTTCTTTTTTTGAATAAGTTCGAATATTTTTTTCTCTGCTTCGTCCACTATATCTTCTACTTCTTCTGTTTCTGCATATCCCATTGATGCTATATCGTCTGCGGTTTTTATTAAATTACGAAGCATGGATTTTTCTTCTACTATTTTGATGTATCTTTCTGCATTTGATGTTAATGGAACTTTGTCTGGCAATGAAGCCAAGTATTCAATTCCACCAACAACTTCAAACTTGCCCATTGAAACAAGCTCATCTTTTACAGTAATTAAATCTATTGGTTCAGATTTACTGTACAAATTATACATTGCTTCGTAAACAAGTTTATTATCTTCTCTATAGAAATCTTCTTTTCTTAGTACTTCTATTGCGGATATTACTGCATCTTTGTTAGTTAGCATGCTTCCTAGTGTTGCTTGCTCCGCTTCTAAATCGTGTGGTGGTACTTTTCCTATTTCCATATTAATCCCTGCTCCTTTTATTCTGCTTCTATATCTATTGTTAGTTTTTGATTTACTCCCTCGTATAGTTTTATATTTACTGAAAATCTTCCTACCAACTTTATTGTTTCTTTTAAGTCGATTTTTTTCTTATCTATTTCTATTTTATATTCTTTTTTTAGTTCTTCGGCAATTTCCTTTGATGTGACTCCTCCAAATGTTTTACCGTTTTCTCCTGCTTTTACTTTTAATTTTAAAATCATTTTTTCCATTTTCTTTGCTATTTCTTTTGCGTTTTCTATTTCTATTTGTTTTTTTCTTTCTTCGGATTTTTGTTTATCTTTTAATTTCTGCATGTTTTCTGCATTAGCCTCTACTGCTAACTTTTTAGGAAATAAAAAATTTCTTGCATATCCATCTGTGGCATTCACAACTTGATTTTTTTTGCCTATTGCTTTTATATCTTCTAATAAAATTACTTTCATAAACTATACAATCCTCCATTTGCTACATATTCTATCACAGTATTTGGCTTACGTCATTATTTTTGTATTATTTTTTGTAAATTACTTGTTTATTTTTATTATGTATGTTATATTTAATGAAGTTGTTTTGAATTTTAATAAATTTATTCAATCAGCTAATTTAATTTTTAGACTATGCCTTCTTTTTTAGAATGTGTCATTGGGTCATAAATTTTAAATTATTATTCTAAGAAGGAGGAACCTATAAATGGCAGACAAAACATTAATATGTAAAGATTGTGGTGCTGAATTTGTTTTCACAGAAGGAGAACAAGCATTTTACGCAGAAAAAGGATTCGATAACGAACCACAAAGATGTCCAAATTGCAGAAGAGCAAGAAAACAACAAAGAAACAACTATTAATTTTTAAATAAATTA
>JAISHG010000069.1 GCA_031262685.1 Lachnospiraceae bacterium
ATTAAATTTGGAGTTGGTAACTATTTTGATACATTTAATTTTTGGAGAATTTTACTTACTCAAATTCCTATATACTTAGCAGTAATTTCAATTGGAACACTTATAGCACTTACATTCAAAAAAACAGCAACACTAAATGCGATATATATATCAATGTTTATAGTATCTCAAGTCATAATATCAATACTAATTACTATAAACGACAAGTTTTTAAGGTTAATGGACTTTGAACTTGCATTACGTATTAGAAAATATGTGTTTGAGCCCAATATTACGAATGAAAATATTTTTAATGCGATAATCTTAGGTACATGTGTTATAATTGTAACTACAGTTCTTGGTATAATGTTATTTAGAAAAAGTGAGATAAAATAATTTATAAAGGAGTGATAGATATGGTGATTATAGTAATTTTAGCGATTCTATTAGCTATATCTATCACTTATATTATTTTATTAAACATAGATATGAATAAGATTTATAGGGAACTATTATGGATAAAACAGCAAGATACAAATAAAAAGATAACAAGCAGCACACTAAATAAAAATATTAAAAATCTTATGAATGAAATAAATAATGTGTTAGAAGAGGAAAGGCAAATACAAATTAAATCTAATAACATCAATAATGAATTAAAACAAATAATTACCAACATATCGCACGACCTTAAAACCCCGCTAACATCTGCAATGGGCTATATTCAACTGATAAATGAATCAGATGTGTCTAATGATAAAAAAGAAGAGTATTTAAAAATAATTGAAACAAGATTAAGGGTATTATCAAAGCTATTAGAAGACTTTTTTGATTTTACTAAAATAATGGAGCATAACGTAGAAACAAATATAGAAAAAATCAATTTATCAAACTTGCTAAATGAAAGTATAGCAAGCTATTACGAAGATTTTCAAAATAAAAATATAGTGCCATCTATAAATATTGTTCCTAATATTTTTGTGCATTCAGACGAAAAAATATTAAGAAGAATATTTCAAAATATAATACAAAACGTATTAACGCATGGGAAAGATAGCTTAGAAATCAGCTTAAATAAGGCAGATAAAATAGAAATAATTTTTAAGAACAAATTTGATAATGAAAACATAGAACAAGACAAATTATTTAGCAGGTTTTATACATCAGATATATCAAGAACAAATAAAAATACAGGCTTAGGTCTTGCCATTGTAAAAGAACTAAGCGAAGAAATAAACATAAACGTAGACGCAAACATTGAAAAAAATTATCTAAGCATTTGTATTTTAATGTAGGGGCGCATGACCCTGCGCCCATCCTGCGTATGATACTAAACTCCGCCCTAACTAAAACAAAAAAATAAACAGGGGCAGACAATATGTCTGCCTCTGTTTTGCCAAAACTGGAACTACCGCCTTCTACTTAGCGTCAAGTTACAGTACTGAAGGGCCGCATTCCTCCAAAACTGTCGTAGGGAGGTGGATAGTTTATTTTGAAGGTTTCTAAAAAATAAACTTTACCCGCCTGCATCGAAGAGAACTTTATAGATTATCCGAGTTCTCGCCATCCGAAATTTAATCATTTGGCCCTCCTTGGTTATTAATAATATTATCCGTAGATAACGTTATATTTATAACACATTTTTTTATTTATGTCAACAAGAAACAGGGGATTTTTCAAGTATAAATATAGACTTACAGTAAATAAAAATAAACAGGGGCAGACAATATGTCTGCCTCTGTTTTTCCAATACTGGAGCTGTTTCGCAATTTCGCGCGAATTACGCTGCAATAGTGGAGTTCATGAAGATCGCCGTATTCGGAATAGCTTTCTTCATGTTGGAGGAAGCGGTGCCCGCGGGGCACGCCGCCGTAGCGAAGTTCGAAAAGCCGGTGTTACTCGTAATCGTTAAAATACCAATCGTAGAATTAGTTCTTACACGCATAGATACTTGTTTCCTTTCTTTGTAGGGAGGTTGAAGGTTTATTTTAAAGAAGCTTTCCAAAAATAAATCTTTAACAGACCCACCATCGAAGATAACTCGGTAAACTATCCGAGTCACCGCCATCCAAAATTCGTTCATATGGCCCTCCTGGTTAATAATAATATTATCCGTAGATAACGTTACATTTATAACATACTTTTTTGTTTATGTCAACAAAAAATGTAAATTATTTTTTAATATCAAAATGTGTAACAAAAATTAAAAAATATGCAAAAAACGTTCACATTTTTTGTGTATGACTGGAAATATGAGTAAAATACAGAAATTTGCAGTCTGTATAAAATTGTAGTACAATAGAGAATACAGGCAATAGCCTAAATAGATATATACAGGGGGACTTACAGCATGAAGATTATAGTAACAGTCTACGGAGAAGATCGGATTTATTCCGATCTGGAACTAACTCGAGAATTGGAACATCTTGCAGACTTTGAAGAAGGAAATAAGCAGAAAACAGGCATAAAGGCAGCTTCGCCAGCAGTGGGTAAGTGGTTTACCATTGATCCGCAGAATATTGACTGGGACAAAGTCAAAAATGCTTGCGAGGAAGCAGACAAAACCGACCTTTTGGAACACATCTTGTGGGCTAAGGAGCAAATTCCCACTGATGCTAAGTATCAGGCTAAAATCGAGCTCTTCATACCGGAGAAAAAGTGGAATCATACGATGACAGAAAAAGAATTGCGAGATATGGCTTCTCGGTTGGGTGATGAGATGGAAGATGAAGTAATCTTCTATCTGGAACTTGCTCAGCGTATCAGTAACGGCGAAACGGTTGCAACACTTACAGAAAAAGCCGATATACTACCTTACTATCGCCAAATCATTACGAAAAACGGTGGTATGGGTACGGTTGGTGGTGGCTCTGCTATCGGTCGCGGGGAGCCGCCCGCAGATATTGGAAGGGATGAGTATAATCCTGATGCCGTGTGCAGCTCAATATATGTTCCTGCAGTGGTTCGATTTTCAACAAAGTAGCTATGTTACTACGGCATAACCAACTTATGATTATGCAAAAACAAAATAAATGGGAGAAACTACAATTAGTATCTCCCATTTATTTGTTTTTCAAGCATAAATAGACCTATGTATGAATAGTTTTAAACAAGTAAAGTAATATTTTTCAAGGAGGCTAATTATGCTTTTAAAATATAAATATAAAATAATTGCGGTACTAATGATAATGCTAATGTTTATGCCAATTAGTGTATATGCATTTGATATAGACGAATCGTATGTGTGGACAGAATATGATGCAAGTAGCATTTATACAAATGCTGGAATAGAGGAAAAAGTAAATTCATTAAATCTGCAATCCGGAGGAGCAGTTTTAATAGAGCAAGAATCTGGAGAAGTTATATATGAAAAAAATATGCATGAAAAACTAAGACCTGCAAGTGTTACAAAAGTAATGAGTATTTTGTTAATAATGGAAGCGTTAGATTCTGGAGTAATTACACTAGATACAAAAATCCCATGTAGTGAAAATGCCTCAAAAATGGGCGGTTCACAGATATGGCTTGATACAACAGAAGAACTTACAGTAAATGAAATGCTAAAGGCAATATGTATCGTTAGTGCAAATGACTGCACAGTTGCAATGGCAGAATACCTTGCGGGAAGTGAAGAAGAATTTGTAAACAAAATGAATGAAAGAGCAAGGGAGCTCGGAATGAATGATACAACATTCAAAAACTGTCATGGAATAGATGAAGATGGACACGAAACATCTGCATACGATATAGCGCTAATGTCTAGAGAATTATTAAAAAATCATCCAAGTATAACAAATTACACAACAATATGGATGGATACATTAAGAGATGGCGAATCTGAGCTTGTTAATACAAATAAGCTAATAAGAAATTATAGTGGAACAACAGGATTAAAAACAGGTTCAACATCAATTGCGCTATACAATTTATCGGCATCAGCAACAAGAGACGGTTTATCTTTAATAGCTGTAATAATGAAAGCTCCAACAACGCAGGTTAGGTTTTCGGAAGCAACAAAACTACTAGACTACGGTTTTAGTAATTATTCATATAAATTGTTTGCATCAAAAAATGATACTATAAAAACTGTAAAAGTAGGAAAAGGTGTAGAAAGTACGCTAGATGTAAAATTTGCAGAAAATTCGGGAGTAATTATAAAAAAAGGTGAAGAGAAAAATGTTGTACAAAAAATAATATTAGAAGAAGTGTTAAACGCGCCAATAAAAGAAGGAGAAAAAGTAGGAGAAGTAGTATACACATTGGGCGATAAAGAAATTCGGCAAAGTAGATTTAATAGCATCAAAAGAAATCAAAAACATAGGTTTATTCAATAGCAGTAGCCATGTATTAGAAAAATGGTTCACGCTATTACGATAGATTCGTAATTTACATTGTAGGGACCGAGGGATATTTGTAGGGGCGTATTGCATACGCCCTGCCTGTGAGGAATACCGACTCGCGCCCTATATGAAAAAAATTATATTCATAACAAAGGTCGCTTTTATTACAGCGACCTTTGTTTGCGTGCCATTCGCCGCAAAAATAAACTGAACGGTAAGTCTAATGATATATAAATTATTAAGGAGTATAATACAATAAAAGTAGAGTTCAAAATTTGAAGGGAGAACATATGAATAAACAAAAATTATACGAAGCTAAGAAACTAGAAAATTTAAGGGAATTAGTTTATGATTCGGCAGAAAAATATGGCGATAATATAGCATTTATAATAAAACATAAAAATGGAGATAAAGTTGAATATGAAAATAAAACATACAAAAAATTAAAAGAAGATATAAATGCATTAGGAACATCCTTAATAAAACTAGGCTTAAAAAATAAAAGAGTTGCAATAATAGCAAGCAACAGATATGAGTGGGCTGTAGCATATTTTGCCACAGTAAACGGAACAGGAATTGTTGTTCCGCTAGACAGGTCTCTTCCAGAAGCGGAAATAGAATCTTTGCTAGAAAGAAGCGCATCTGATGCAATAATATTTTCGGATCAATACATTGATTCTATGAAGAAAATTAAAAGTGAGAATAAAACTAATATTAAGCATTACATTTGTATGGATGAAACTAAAGAGGAATTTATACAATATAAAGACTTATTAACAGAAGGAGAAAAACTAATTTCTAACGGAGATATGTCATTTATAAATGCAGAAATAAACAGCATGGAAATGAGTATAATTTTATACACATCAGGTACAACATCTTTGTCTAAAGCAGTAATGTTATCGCACGAAAATATAGTTTCAAATATTTATGGATTAAACTGTATGGTAAAAGTTTATCCTACAGATGTATCGCTTGCATTTTTGCCACTACATCATACTTTTGGTTCAACAGGTCTATTTTTCTTTATGTCTAATGGTGTAACAACAGCTTTTTGCGATGGAATAAAATACATTGCTCAAAATTTGAAAGAATATAAAGTATCAATTTATGTTTGTGTGCCACTACTTTTAGAATCAATGCATAAGAAAATAGTAAAAGAAATAGAAAAAATGGGGAAAACAAATACAATTAAAATCGGGGCAAAAGTATGTAATTTCTTATTAAAATTTGGTATAGATATTAGAAGAAAAGTATTTAAACAAATTATAGATTCTTTAGGTGGGCACATGAGACTTGCAGTAAGTGGAGCTGCAGCAATAGATAAAGAAGTATTGCAGGCATTTACTAACTTTGGAATAAGTGTAATTCAAGGTTATGGTTTAACAGAAACTGCACCAGTATTAGCAGCCGAAAACGATAAATTCAAAAGAATAGGTTCAATAGGTGTGCCTTTAGTAAACATAGAAATGAAAATAGATAATCCAGATGAAAAAGGAATAGGAGAAATTATTGCAAAGGGACCTAATGTAATGTTAGGATATTACGAGGAAGAGGAATTAACAAAAGAAGTTATAAAAGATGGATGGTTTCATACAGGAGATTTAGGATACATGGATAAAGATGGATATACTTTTGTAACAGGAAGAAAGAAAAATGTTATTGTACTTAAAAATGGAAAAAATATATATCCAGAGGAAATAGAAACACTAATAAGCAACCTAATATATGTAGATGAGACTATGGTTTTTGGATTTCCTAAAGAAGATGATTTGGTAGTATCTGCAAAAATAGTGTATAATAAAGAATATGTTGAATCTGAATATCCGAATATAACTAAGGAAGAATTAGAATCAAAAATATGGGAAGATATAAAAGAAATAAATAGTGGACTTTCTACGTATAAACATGTAAAGAAAATAATTGTAACAGATGAACCAATGATAAAAACCACAACAGCTAAAATTAAGCGATTTGAAGAAATAAATAAAATATGTAACACATAAGGAAGGTAGATGTATGTCTAAAATAGGGCTTTTCGGTGGAACTTTTAATCCTCCTACAACCGCGCATATAAACTTGGCAAACAAAATAATAGAAGAGTTAGAGCTAGAAAAAATAGTATTTATGCCAATGGGTGATAGCTATAAAAAAGAAGGAATAATAGAAGCAAAGCACAGATACAAAATGCTACAAATAGCGGTAAAAGGAAGCGCTAAATTACAAGTAAGTGATTTGGAAATTAGTACCGAAAAGTCTTTAGATGCAATAGATGCATTTAAGCTAATACAAAATGAGTATAAGAACAATGAACTTTTCTTTATAATGGGAGCAGATAATTTTAAGAATATAGAAGAGTGGAAAAGTAGTGAAGAACTAATAACAAATTATAACTACATAGTAATTGAAAGAGAAAATATAAATTTAAAAGATATTATAAGCAAATCTAAAAGCTTAAAAGAAAATGAGAAAAACTTTTACATAGTCGAAAACAAAGAATACGAAAGCATTTCAGCGAGCACCATAAGAAAAAATATTCAGAGTATAGAAATAAAGAAATATGTAGCAGAAGAAATATTAGATTATATAAATAATAATGGATTGTACACGAAAAAGTTATAGCAAATTTGTGCTATAACTTTTTCATGTATTTACAAAAGGTTTTATGAGCAAACAAGCTTGACATAATGCGTAAACGATAGTAGAATTGTGATATAAATTTTAACTAAAGGAATATGTATGGAGTATTTAAAGAAGTTTAAAATCACGGATAAACAAATTAAATATTTAAAAGATAAATACAATAAATCAATAATCAGTTTTATTTCGGAAAATGAAATATTTGTTACAGAAACGATAGAATATCTTTATTCAGAAAATATAGATTGTATATTTTTATTGTTGGATAATAACATAAGAATTTTCCTTGAAACCAAGATTGCACTAAAGAAAAAGATAGAAGAGTTAAAAATGAAAAACTATTCTATAAAAGCTATAATAGCGAGTTTGGCATTGGGTAATTAAGGTGGAATAAATGATAACTGTTGATGAATTAGAAAATGTATTAAGAGAATCGAATATAAGCGAAGATTGTATAAGTAGAATATTAAAAAAGGATAATAAAGGTCTTTTTAAGCACGGAAATGCAAAAGAAATAGAAAAAATATTTAAAGTACTAGACAAGCATGAAATAAATAAAGAAGCAATAGGGAATTGTTTAAGTGTACTAGCCTATGGAAAAGCAGAAGAAATAGAAAAAATATTTGAAGTGTTAGGCAAGTATGAAATAAAGCAAGAAACAATAGAGAATTGTTTAAGTGTACTAGCCCATGGAAAAGCAGAAGAAATAGAAAAAATATTTGCTGTGTTAGGGAAGCATGAAATAAATAAAGAAGCAATAAAGAATTGTTTAAGTGTATTAGTCCAAGGAAAAGCAGAAGAAATAGAAAAAATATTTGAAGTGTTAGACAAGCAAAAAATAAAGCAAGAAACAATAGAGAATTGTTTAATTGTACTAGCATTAGGTAAAGCAAAAGAAATAGAAAAAATATTTGCTGTGTTAGGCAAGTATGAAATAAAGCAAGAAACAATAGAGAATTGTTTAAGTGTACTAGCAAGAGGAAAAGCAGAAGAAATAGAAAAAATATTTGAAGTGTTAGACAAGCAAAAAGTACAGCAAGAAACAACAGAGAGTTGTTTAAGTGTACTAGCATTAGGTAAAGCAAAAGAAATAAAAAAAATATTTGAAGTGTTAGGCAAGTATGAAATAAAGCAAGAAATAATAGAGAATTGTTTAAGTGTACTCGCAAGAGGAAAAGCAGAAGAAATAGAAAAAATATTTGAAGTGTTAGATAAGCATGAAATAAAGAAAGAAACAGTAGAGAATTGTTTAAGTGTGCTAGCCTATGGAAAAGCAGAAGAAATAGAAAAAATATTTGAAGTGTTAGACAAGCATGAAATAAAGCAAGAAGCAATAGAGAATTGTTTATTTGTATTAGCACAAGGTAAAGCAAAAGAAATAGAGAAAATGTTTGAAGTATTAGAAAAGCAAAAAATAAAGAAAGAAACGATAGGGAATTGTTTAATTGTACTAGCACAAGGTAAAGCAAGAGAAATAGAAAAAATATTTGCTGTGTTAGACAAGCATGAAATAAAGCAAGAAACAATAGAAAATTGTTTAAGCGTACTCGCAAGAGGAAAAGCAGAAGAAATAGAAAAAATATTTGAAGTGTTAGACAAGCATGAAATAAAGCAAGAAACAACCGAGAATTGTTTAAGTGTACTAGCATTAGGAAAAGCAGAAGAAATAGGAAAAATATTTGAAGTGTTAGACAAACATGAAATAAAGCAAGAAGCAATCGAGAATTGTTTAAGTGTACTAGCACATGGAAAAGCAGAAGAAATAGAAAAAATATTCGAAGTGTTAGACAAGAAAAGAATAAAGAAAGAAAGAAATAATAGAGAGTTGTTTAAGTGTACTAGCATTAGGTAAAGCAAAAGAAATAGAAAAAATATTTGAAGTGTTAGACAAGAAAAAAATAAAGAAAGAAATAATAGAGAGTTGTTTAAGTGTATTAGCAAGAGGTAAAGCAGAAAAAATAGAAAACTTATTAGATGATGACTATGTTGCGCCTACAACAGAAGAACACTTGAAAAATAAAAAATTACAATTTAAATTAATGGAATTAGGAGAAAAATATTATAATTATGACGATATAACTAAATATTGTACTGCCAAAAAAGTTAGTTTCGAGCAATTTATTCAAAGAATAGTACTAAATACAGCTAGTAATGAAAAAAATACGGATACTTATAAAAAAATATTTGAAGAGAATAAAAATAAAACTATTTATGTTGGTAAGAATAAATCAATACAAGAATTGAACCCAGATTATTTAAAGAGACATGGAACAGAACTGATTGACATAGCTAGAGAAGTAGCTAGTAAGTTTGTAGGGAGATATGGAAGAGGCAAAGGAACTTTTGATGATATTGCTGAAGAAGCGTTGCAGATTATAATAACCAAAGGTGGAAATATTGTATATAATTTGGAAGAAGAATCAGAAGTAGTAAAACGTTCTTTGGAATCTTTATGCCAAAAAAGTTTACTTGGTTTAGAAGTAAGAAGAGAAATTAGTATTACATATGAAGGAGATAGAGGGGATAAGCAATTTGATATAAAAGACGATTCTGCAGATTTTATAGAAAAGGTAGAAAATGATTTAGACGCCTCAAAAAAAGTGGATAGACTATTAGATAAAAAATTAGAAAAAAATAATTTTATTGAAGTTGAAATGAGTATAATTCATAAACTGTACGAAGGAATGGATTTAGACGAAATAGCAGAAAAAATGGATTTATCGGATGAAGAAATTCAGGACGATTTATCTAACATTAGAGAAAAGATGTTAGAATCAAAAATAGTACAAAAAACAGAAAAAGGATATGAGTTTGGAGATTGAGTTTCAAAAAATTTACAAGATTATAGACAAACTTTTGTTTTTAATATATACTGTTTTTAAATTGATGTTTGTTTAAGAAGGTGAATTATTTGGATCTATTAAAAGATATAACATATGTTAAAGGTGTTGGCACAAATAGGGCGGATCTTTTACATAAATTAGGTATATATAATTTATACGATTTAATAACGTACTTTCCTAGAGAATACGAAGATAGAAGTATTCCTAAAAAAATATCAGAAGTTACAGATGGCGAAGAAATTTTAATAGAGGCAGTGTGCGTAGCAAAAATGTCTGAACGTAGGATAAGAAAAAACCTTACAATATGCAATCTAATTGTAAGGGATGAAACATCTACATGTTATATAACTTGGTATAATCAAACGTACTTAAAAACAAAATTTGTTGTGGGTGCAAAATATAGGTTTTTTGGTAAGGTAAGTGTAAAATACGGAAAAGTGGAGTTAAACTCTCCAGTATTCGATATTTATGGACAGACCAAAAACACAGGAAAAATAATTCCAATATATCCACTTACATATAATTTGTCTCGGAACTATTATCAGAAAAATAATAGAAAATGGGCTAAAAGAGGTAGCTGGGAAACTAGAAGAAACGCTTCCAGACTACATTTTAGAAAAACATAATTTATGCGATATAAATTTTGCGGTAAAAAATATACATTTCCCAAATTCATTCGAAGACTTTAAAACAGCCAGAACAAGGCTTGTGTTCGAGGAATTACTTAGCATGCAATTAGCACTTTTAAGTATAAAAAACAAGTATTCCAAAACAGAAAATGGAATTAGTTTTAGTAAAAGCGTTAAAATGTCAGATGTAATAAATAACTTACCATTTAGGCTTACAAAGGCACAGCTTAAAGTATTAGAAGAAATCGACGGCGATATGGAAAAAGATATTTCAATGAATAGGCTTCTTCAGGGAGATGTTGGTTCTGGAAAAACAATTGTATCAATAATTGCAGCATATAAAGCAGTAAAATGTGGATACCAAGCGGCAATAATGGCGCCTACAGCAATTCTTGCAAGTCAGCATTTAGAAAGTTTTAAAGAGATATTAGATTCATATAATATAAGGTGCGAATTACTTGTATCTGGAATTACAAAAAAGAAAAAAGAGGAGATACTTCAAAAATTAGCAGAGGGTACTATAGATATAATAATTGGAACACATGCACTATTAGAAGAAAATGTTGTATTTGATAATTTGGGACTTGTTGTAACAGACGAGCAGCATAGGTTTGGAGTAAAGCAAAGAAGCATAATTTCTGAAAAAGGTAAGAATCCAGATACAATAGTTATGACAGCTACTCCAATTCCTAGAACATTAGCACTAATATTATATGGAGATTTGGACATATCAATAATAGATGAACTTCCTCCAAATAGAAAAGTAATAGATACATTTGCAGTTACAAAGCAAATGGGAGAAAGAGTAAACAAATTCACAAGAAATCAAATAAATAGTGGAAGACAAGTATATATTGTGTGTCCGCTTGTAGAAGAAACAGAGGAAATAGATGCAAAATCTGTTCTAGAATTATACGAAAAATATAAATACGATGTGTTTAAAAAATATAGAGTGGAGTATATTCATGGAAAACTAAAGCCTAAAGAAAAAGAAGCGGTAATGAATGAATTCAAAAATGGAAATATAGATATTTTAATATCTACTACGGTAATAGAAGTAGGCGTTAATGTGCCAAATGCTACGCTAATGATTATAGAAAATGCAGAAAGATTCGGTTTAGCAGCACTTCATCAATTACGCGGTAGAGTTGGAAGAGGAGAACACAAGTCATACTGCATATTAAAATATCAAGGAAATAGCAGTATAGTAAAAAAGAGAATGAAAATAATGACTGCAACAAATAATGGATTTTTAATTGCAGAAAAAGACCTAGAATTAAGAGGTTCTGGAGAGTTCTTTGGGACAAAACAACATGGGATTCCAGAATTTAAAATAGCAAATTTATTTACAGATTTAGAATTATTAAAACAAATACAAGCAGTATCAAGCGAAATATTAAGTAACGACAAAACACTAGAAAAAGAAGAAAATGCTAGGTTAAAGAAAATTGTAGATGCAAAAATGGGTAACAAACTAGAAATATAACATATTTTGTGTAAAAAGGAGAATGCGAAATGGAAGATTTGCAGGTTCGACCTAGTGAGTTAATAGTAAGTATAGAGGCAATTAAGCATAACATAAATGAAGTTAAAAACATTGTGGGTAAAGATGTACAAATAATGCCCACAATAAAAGCTAATGCATATGGAATGGGCATAAAAAAAGTAATTGAAATAGTGGAAGAATTAAAAATAGGCATTGTAGCGGTTGCAATAGCAGATGAAGGGATAGTTCTAAGAAATTTAGGATACAAGGGAGAAATATTTGTATTAAATCAACCGTATATAGATGAAATAGAAAAAATTGCAGAATACAGTTTAACAGTTGGAATTAGCAGTATGCAGTTTATACAGGAACTAGGAAAGAATGAAAAGAATTTTAAAATTCATTTAGAAATTGGTACTGGAATGGGTAGAACAGGCATCAAACCTGTAAGATGTAGTGAGGTCTTAGAAGAAATAAGTAAATATAAAAACATATTAGTAGAAGGAATATACACGCATTTTTCATGTAGTGATTCCGATGAAGAATATACAAAAAAACAAATCAAATCTTTTGAAGTAGCAATAGATTTTGCAAAGAAAAACATACCTAATTTAAAATATATTCATGCATGTAATTCTGCAGGAGTTATTAGCTTTCCAGAAGCACATTATAATCTAGTAAGACCAGGACTTATGATTTATGGATATTTACCAGAAGAGGGATTAAAAGAAAAAGTAGATGTAATGCCATGCTGCAAACTAAAAAGCAAAGTGTCTTTTATAAAAGAAATAGAAGAAGGGTTTGCTATAGGATACGGTAAATCGTATATTACCCAAAGAAAGTCTGTAATAGCAACAATCCCAATTGGATATGCAGACGGTGTAAGACGAGTGCTTTCTAATGCAGGGAAAGTAGTAATAAACGGAGCTTTGGCGCCAATAGTTGGTTCGGTTTGCATGGATAGCTTCATGGCAGATGTAACAGAGATACCAGGCGTTTTACTTGGAACAGACGTATATATTTGGGACAACGAAAAAATAACTTTAGAAGAAGTTGCAAAAAGATGCGATACCATAAATTACGAAATAATAAGCACAATATCTGCAAGAGTAAAAAGAGAATATGTATAGATTTTATTCTATATGTAGGAAATTAAAAAACTCATACTATAAAAGTATGAGTTTTTTGGTGCCTAAACTATGCTTATATGCGAAATTTTAGGCACAAATCGACCGATTTCCCAACTGATACTCCCACTATATCATACATCTGCAAAAATGTAATACATAATGTGAAAATTTTTATTTATCTTTTTTTATGCTTTCTATAGCCAATGATATTCCATCAAGTACACCAGACTTATACAGTTTTTCATCAAAATATCCACTTACTTCTGCTGAACTTTCAATATGATTTTCTACACACTTTACAATTTGCTTTTTACTTTCTTGAAAACAATTAGGTAAATTATCTAAGCTAATTGTTAATTGCTTTAGTGTTTGTTTTTGATTATCGTGTAAAGTTTTTAAATTTTTCTTATCTTCTAATGATACATTAGAAATTATTTCATTTCTTTGAATAAATAAATCCTGTAGCACATTATTGTCTATAACGCTTGATAAATCTTTGATTGTCACCATGCCTTCACCTCCAAATTAACAAAGTTTAGTTAATTATAATTTATACTGACAGAAAAGTCAACAAAGTTTTGTTAATTGCGTTATCTAAACTTTGTTATACTTATTGAGAAAGTGGGTGAAATATATATGACACTAAGCCAAGCAATTAAAAAAAGAATATTAAATTTGTGCAAAGAAAGAAATATAAC
>JAISHG010000062.1 GCA_031262685.1 Lachnospiraceae bacterium
TTTAATTCGTTTAAGTTTTCTACTTCTACTGTTAGGTCTGTTGTATCTATTCCATATTTATCTGTCTTACAGCTTATGGCTGTTATTTTTGCTTTTGTATTAGCCATTTCTTTTAGTGTATCTGCGACTAATCCTATTCTATCTGTTGCTAATGTTTGTATATCTACAGAATATAGGGATTTTTTATCTTCATACCAGTATACATCTATCATTCTGCCTTCTTCTTGTAATAAATCATTTACATTTATACAATCTGTTCTATGTACAGATACGCCTCTACCTTTTGTTATATATCCTACTATATTATCTCCTGGAAGTGGATTACAACACTTCGATAATTTTACTAAACAATTATCTATTCCTTTTACAATTATACCTGTTTTTGTATTTTTATTTTGTACTGGTTTTGATTTAGATAATTCTTGGATTTTTTCTTCTAAAATTTCTTCTTTATGCTCTTTTTTATACTCTTCTAGCAATTTTGCTATAATTTTTGCAGGAGACATCGCTCCAAATCCTATGCTTGCAAACATTTCATCTTGATTTACAAACTTATACCTGTCTAACGCAATTTGAACCCACTCAGTCCTATACAAGTCACTATGGGACATTCCAATTCTTCTAATTTCTTTATCTAATAGATCTTTTCCTTTTACTATATTTTCTTCTTTTTGTGTTTTCTTAAACCATTGAAGTATTCTGTTTTTAGCACTACCACTTTTTACGAATTTAAGCCAATCTCTACTTGGTCCTTTTGAAGTATCTGAAGTTATTATCTCAACTATGTCTCCATTGTTTAATGATGTTACAATTGGCATCATTTTGCTATTTATTTTACAGCCCACCATTTTATGTCCAACTTCCGCATGTATGTTATATGCAAAATCAATTGGTGTAGCACCTTTAGGCAGCACTTTGATTTGTCCTCTAGGTGTAAACACATAAACTTCATCTTCAAATAATTCTGTTTTTAACCTTGCTAAAAACTCATTTGGGTCTTGCATATCTTTTTGCCATTCTAGAGTTTCTCTAAGCCATGCAAGTTTATCTTCTACTACTACAACATTAGATTTTCTATCTTTATTCGCTTCTTTATATGCCCAATGTGCCGCGATTCCTGTTTCTGCAACTTGATGCATTTCCCATGTCCTAATTTGAATCTCAAATGGAGATTCCCCTTTTCCTAGCACTGTAGTATGAATAGACTGATACATATTTGGTTTTGGAACTGCAATGTAATCTTTAAATCTACCTGGCATTGGCGTATATAGTTCATGAACAATTCCCAATGCTGCATAACAATCTTTTACTGTATTTACCAATATTCTTAATGCAAATAAATCATATATTTGATCTAAAGAGACATTATCTCTTTTCATCTTTCTATATATACTGTATAAATGTTTAGCTCTACCGGTTACTTCTCCTTGTATTCTTTCTTTTCTAAGTCCCATTTTAAGTTCCCCAGTAATTTCTTCTATAAATTCTAATCTTTCTTCTCTTTTCTTATTTATTCCTTCAACTAATTCACGATATTCTTCTGGATACAAATATTTAAAAGATAAATCTTCTAGCTCCCATTTTATAGAGTATATACCTAATCTGTTTGCAAGCGGTGCATACAAGTTCATTGTTTCTCTGGCATTAGCTAATTGTCTATCTTCTGGTATATATTTTAAAGTTCTCATATTATGAAGCCTATCTGCAAGTTTTATTAGTATTACTCGTATATCTTTACCCATTGCTAAAAACATTTTTCTGTAATCTTCTACTTGTCGTTCTTCTTTGTCTGAATACTGTAATTTACTTAACTTTGTAACTCCCTCAACCATTTCGGAAATTTCCAAACCGAATTCTTTTATTATATCCTCTTTGGTAATAGGTGTATCTTCAACAACATCATGTAAAAGTGCCGCACAAATTGTTGCATCATCTAAATGAAGTTCTGTTAGTATTAGTGCAACATTTAAAGGATGCACAATGTATGGAACTCCAGAAGCTCTGGATTGTCCAGTGTGATGCGCATTTGCATACTTATACGCTTTAATTATTAGGCTAACATTTGCTCTTCTGTTAGCTTTTCTTACACTTGATATTAAGTCTTCTATTTTAATGTTGTTGTTTTCCATGTTTTCCCCCTAAAGTTATTTGTATGATTTCATTATATCTTTAATATTCATTTGAATTGTTTCTATATTATTATACACGTTTATTTCCAAATTTCCTACTACATCAATTTTATCATCAATTTGATATTCGTTTGATAAACTTCCCAACCCGAAAGCTATTCCGTTTATAGTGTTTCCACCGTCTTTTAGTGTGAGCTTTAAATGTTTGCCTTCAGAAATTGAACGTATAGACTCTATTTTTAAGTTTTTATATACGAATACAGGAGTTCTATTTCCTTCCCCGAAAGGTTCTAACAATTTTATGTCGCTAATCGTTTTTTTATTTAGGTTCTCAAATGTAATTTCTTCATCTATTGTTATTATTGGCTTAATATCTTTTAACTCTTGAGTTTTAGATACTTCTTCTAATTTTTGCACAAATGGTGCTATGTTTTTCTTATTTAATGTTACACCAACTGCCATCTCGTGTCCACCATATTTATCTAGGTATTCACTTGAATCTAGTAGTGCGCTGTGCAAATCAAATCCCGGAATACTTCTACCTGAGCCTTTTGCGATCTCATCTTCATAAGATAATAGTATTGTTGGTTTAAAATATTTTTCCGCTATCTTTGATGCAACAATACCTATAACTCCATGATGCCAATTTTCACCTGCAACAACTAAAGTACTAATATTATTAATATCCATTTTATCTAATTTACTATTTACTTCTGTCAGAATTTTTTTCTCTTCTTCTTGCCTTTTTAGATTATAGTCATTAAGACCTTTTGTTATTTGTTCAGCTCGCAGCACATTATCTGTTAAAAAAAGTTCTATCGCATCCTGAGGCGTTCCTATTCTACCTGAAGCATTTATTCTTGGTGCAACACCAAAAGAAATTGCAAACGAATCTATTCTTTTGTAACCACATGTTTTTATTAAAGTCTTAAGTCCAATATTTTTAGTTTCTTCCACTAATCTTAATCCAAGTTTAGCTATAACTCTATTTTCGCTTCTAAGCGGCACTATATCTGAAATTGTTCCAATACATACTAAATCTAAATATTTTAAATACTCTTTTTCTTCTAAACTCGCTTTTATTCCAATAGCTTGTATTAATTTAAATACTACTCCAACCCCCGCAAGTTCTCTAAATGGATATATGCTATTTTTAATCTTTGCATCAACTATAGCATATGCGCTAGGAAGTAACTCCCCTGGTTCATGGTGGTCTGTTACAATAACATCTACATTGTATCTGTTAGCAAAATCTATTTCTTCTATTGCTGTAATTCCGCAATCTACTGTTATTATTAGAGAATATTTTTCTGATACAATTTTTTCTATAGCATCCTTATTAAGACCGTATCCTTCATTTAATCTATCGGGTATATAATAATCTACAACAAGTCCGTCTATCAGATAAAAACTTTTTTAGTACTGTTATACTTGTTATACCGTCTACATCGTAATCGCCATATATAATAACTTTTTCCTTTTTTTCGATTGCTTTTAATATTCTGACTACTGCTTTATCCATATCTGGCAATAAAAATGGGTCATAAAAATCCTTTCTTGTTGGATTTAAAAATACATTTAACTCAGATTCATCAGTTATTTCTCTATTAATAAGTATTTTGGCTAACAATTGAGATATACCATATTTAGTAGACATGTTTTTGACTTTATCTTTATCTGCTTCACATAAGACCCACTTCTTAGTCATATTTTTCTCCTTTTGTTTTAATAATTATTATAGGCGGATTTTAATCCGCCTAATTATATTTACATTATTACATCTTTTACGCTATCTCCTATAATCTTATTTATGTCTGCTAACATTATATTAAATCTAACTTGCACATCAAAAAAATCTTTTACCTTTGTATTCTCCATAAGCATTGAATACAATTCCTGCAATTTTTTCATTTTTTCTTCATCTTGTTTTTCTCCTTGAATTGAAAGCAATTGTACTTCATATCGTAATTTCTCAAATTCATCTATTTTTTGTTTCATTTGTTCATCTGCATAAACTTCATCTTTAATTTTTTTGTAATCGTTGTACTCTTTACTTTCTTTTATCGCTTGTGCCAATTCATTTACTTTATCGTATACATACATCTGACTAAAACAACTCCTTAATATAATATAAATTTGTATACTTATTAGGGTTTCTTTAAGCATATGCATGACGTTTTTTGAATGCTAATAAGTTGGTTATTTCTCCATCTAATGCTTTTGTCTTTTTTGCTTTTTCTTGTACTAATTCATTGGCTTGGCGCTCTGCTACAGTTTTGCATATTGCTTGTTCATAAACGTAATGTGTATCTTGCGCGATTTTTGACCAATTATATTCATTTTTTACTTTCGTTTTTGCATTTTTTGTTACAGTAGTACACAATTGTGGATCATATAGTAGTGAAAGAATTGAATCTGCTATTGAATTTGCATTTCCCGCATAACTTTTTATTCCATCGTATCCGTGTGTTACTATTTCGTTTAAACCACCTATATCTGAAACAACTACTGGCACCCCAGCTAACATTGCTTCTAGGGCAACTATGCCAAATGGTTCGTATGTACTTGGAAATACTGACACATCTGCACATTTGTACATTTTTGTAACTTGTTTAGAGTTCAAATAGCCTGTAAAGTATACTTTGTTAGATATTCCCATTGACTCTACTTGCTGTTTAAGTTCTTCTACCATTCCACCTTTTCCTGCAATTACAAGTTTTGTATCGTTGTATGCAGATAATATTTTAGGCATTGCAGAAATTAAGTGTTGTATTCCTTTTTCGTATACTAATCTACCCATATACAATATTATTTTTTCGTTGTCTGCTGCATATTGTCTTCTGAAAACATAATCTCTTTCGACTCCTGTAAAGTTTGTAAGATTTATTCCATTAGATATGACATTAATTTTTTCGTATGGTAATCCAAATAAGCGTTGTAATTCATTTTTCATGTAATTGCTGTTTACAACTACTTCAGAAGATTCATATGTTAAAAGCCATTCTGTATCATTTATGTATCTTTGAACTTCGTCGTGTATTCCAGAATTTCTACCAGATTCTGTTGCATGAATTGTTGAAACTAACGGTGTTTTATATGAGTTTTTTAATGTTTTCGCAGCATATGCAACTAACCAATCGTGAGCATGTATAACATCAAAATTTCCTTCTTTTTGTATTATTTCGTTTACTTTTGAAACCATATTAAAGTTTAACTGCATTACCCAATCTATAAAATTATTGGGGTTTATCATGTAGTTATCTACTCTGTATACATTAACACCTTTGTCATTTTCGTATTCGGGGGCATCTCCCTCTTTGTATGTAACAACATATACATCGTGTCCATCTTTTATTAATCTCTTTGATAAATCATGTACTACACGCGCTATTCCTCCTACTATTCTTGGAGGATATTCCCATGTAAGCATTAATATTTTCATTTGTACCATGCCCCTTTCTCTTTTGCATTTTTTCAATTAATCGAC
>JAISHG010000107.1 GCA_031262685.1 Lachnospiraceae bacterium
CTTAAAGCTATCCAAAATGCCAGATTCGACTATGTAGCTTTAGGTCATGTTCATAAGACAAATCTAGAAGAAAATACAAATATTATTTATTCTGGTTCTACTTTGTCTCTTGGCTTCGACGAGCCCGGAGAACATGGCGCAATTGTTGGAAATATAGAAAAAAATAATTTACAAACAAATTTTATTAAATTAGATAATAGAGAATTTGTTACAGAAAATATAGATATTACAGAAATTTATTCCCCAGAAGATTTACTACAACTAATAAATAGTTTATCAAATAATAAAAATAATTTTTATAAACTAATTTTAACGGGCAAAAGAAATTTCATAATCAATACAAATAATATTATTAAATTATTACAAAAAGAAAATATACTAAAAATAAAAGACGAAACATCTAGTAATTACAATTTAAACGAAATTGCAAGCCAAAATAATTTAAAAGGTATTTTTGTTAAAAATATGCTAAATAAAATTAATGATGAAAATAAAGAAGAAATACTAAAATCAATAGAAATAGGACTAGATTCACTGCAATAAATTTATAGGAGAGTTGTATGAAATTAAATTATTTAAAAATAAATGGATTTGGAAAATTAGAAAATAAAGAAATAAAATTAAATAAAAATATAAATTTAATTTATGGAAAAAACGAATCTGGCAAAACAACATTATTAAAATTTATATCTAGTATGTTTTACGGAATTTCTAAAAATAAAAATGGAAAAGAATACTCCGATTACGAAAAATACTTGCCATGGAAGGCAGAAGATTTTTCCGGTAAATTAAACTATGAATTAGATAACAGAGAGTCTTTTGAATTATTTAGAGACTTTAATAAAAAAACACCTAAACTATTTAATAGCAATAAAGAAGATATTACTAAAAATTATTCAATAGATAAAACTAAAGGTAGCAATTTTTTTATTGAACAAACAGAACTTTCTGAAGAAGTTTTATTTAGCACTCTTATTTCAGAACAGCAAGAAGTTGTTTTAAATAATTCAAAACAAAATTCTCTTATGCAAAAAATAACTAATATTATTAGTTCCGGAGAAGAGAATACTTCAATAAAAAAAGCTCTAGATAATTTAAATAAGAAATTAACCGAAGAAGTAGGCACATCAAGGACTATAGGAAAACCTATAAATATAATAAATTCAAATATTTCATCATTAGAAAAAGAAGAAATAAATATAGAAAATTATAAAAATAATTTATCAGAAATTATTACGCAAATAAATAATTTAGAAAATAAAAAAAATATTATTAAAAATAAAACTAGTATTGCAAAAATAATATTAAAAAATAAATCAGATGAAAATATCGAAAAAGAAAAATTAAATATAAATAAAAATATTTTAAAAGAATATTCCGGAAAAGTATTATCTAAAAATTCCGAAAAAAATAACTACAATTCTATTTCAAAAAATAATAAAATAAAGAATTTAATTTTATTACCAATAATATTTTTAATTTTATTTTTTTCAAATATTATTTTTATTAAATCTAATTTATTTGGAATTTTATCTATTTTAGGATTATTATTTTCATTATTATTTTATTTTAATAAAAATAAAATGTATTCTAAAAATCTGGAGCAAACGATAGCACAAAATAAAGAATTAGAGCTATTATCAAGCAATGAAAAGGCACAGAAGGAAAAAATAAACGAATTAGAAAATAAATTTAATGAACTGGTTTTAGAAAATAAAAAAAATATTATTAATAATTATAATAATTTACTAGAAGAAAAAGATATTATATTTTTATTAGAAAAAAATACCGACGAATTAAATTATCATATTCAATTTTTAGATAAAGAATTTAATAATTTAAATTTTGAGATTCACACTAATAAATTAAAAAAAGATGAATTAACAAATAAAATAGAAGACAATTTAAAATTAGAAGAAAATTTAAATTATTTATATGAACAAAAACAAGAATTAAATAATTTAGAAAACTATATAAATTTAGCAAAAATCGGATTAGAAGAATCATATAATATTATGAAAAATACTGTAACACCTAAATTTACAAATGAATTAAATTCTCTAATCAATAATTTAACAAATAATAAATATAATAATATTATTTTAAACGACAATGATGGACTTGTTGTAGAACTAGAAAATGGCGACTATATAAACTGTAACAAACTAAGTACCGGAACAATAGACCAAATGTATTTATCTTTACGACTTGCTATTTCTAAAGAATTGTTTGCCGAAACCTTTCCTTTGATTTTAGATGAATCATTCGCATACTACGATACGGAAAGATTAGAAAATATTTTAAAATATATTTCATCCGAATTTAGAGATGTTCAAGTTATTATTTTTACTTGCACAAATAGGGAAAAAGATATTTTAAATAAATTAAATGTAAATTATAATTATGTAGAAATATAAATAAGAAAAGTGGCGAAGCCACTTTTCTTATTTTTCTTCCTGACCTTTTAATTTTTCGGCTCTATCTGTTGCTATTAAATTGTCTATCATTTCGTCTATATTTCCATTAAGGAAACTCTCCATCTGATATATGCTAAGCCCAATTCTATGGTCTGTTATTCTACCTTGAGGATAGTTATATGTTCTTATCTTTTCGCTACGGTCTCCTGTACCAACCTGACTTTTTCTTTCACTTGCTAACTTTTCTTCTTGTTTTCTTAATTCAATTTCGTATATTCTAGACTTTAATAATTTCATTGCATATTCTCTGTTTTGAAGCTGAGACCTTTCTGTTTGGCACTCTGCTACAACTCCTGTTGGAGTATGCGTAAGCCTTACAGCAGACGACGTTTTATTAACGTGTTGACCTCCAGCACCAGATGCTCTATATACATCCATTTTTATATCTGCGGGATTTAAATCTATTTCTACATCTTCTACTTCTGGTAAAACAGCAACTGTAGCTGTAGATGTATGTATTCTTCCGCTAGACTCTGTGTCTGGAACCCTTTGTACTCTATGCACGCCGCTTTCGAACTTTAGTCTGCTATATGCTCCTTTTCCTGTTAGCATAAATGTTATTTCCTTGTATCCACCCAAGCCTGTTTCGTTTTCGTGCATTATATCTATTCTCCAACGTTTTGACTCAGCATACATTGTGTACATTCTAAATAAAGTCCCGGCAAAAAGCGCTGCCTCGTCTCCTCCTGCTCCTGCTCTTATCTCGCATATAACGTTGTTGTCGTCATTTGGGTCTTTTGGAATTAGCAAAAATTTAAGTTCTTCTTCTATTTTAGGCAATTTTTCTTTTGCTTCTTCTATTTCTATTTCAGCAAGTTCTTTTAAATCTTTATCTTCTAGCATAAGTTTTGCATCTTCTATTTGTTTGTTTATTTTTTTATATTCTTTATACTTTTCAACTACTTCTGTTATTTCTGAATTTTCTTTCATTAGCTTTTTCCATTCAGTCTGATTACTAATAACTTCTGGGTCGCTAATTTTTTTTGTAATTTCATCATATCTTTTTTCCACATCTTCTAATTTATGAAACATATATAAGCTCCTTTTCTGTTTGTTTTAGAACAGGTAGATTATATAAGGTTTTAGCTAAATAATCAATAGAAAAATTACTGCTCTATATATTTTTGCTGTATTTTTAATATTTTATTATAATCATTTTCTAAAATATCTATAAATACCTTTGTAAGCTCTATAGAAAACTGTGTGCCAGAGCAATTTTCAAATTCTTCTTTTATTTTACTTATATCTAACTCTTCCCTATATGCTCTTTTAGAAGACATTGCATCGTATGCATCTACAACTGAAACTATTTGCGCTAAATAAGGAATTTTTTTATTCTCTAATTTATCTGGATACCCAGTTCCGTCGTATTTTTCATGATGATGTTTCGCAATTAAAATTACATCTGATGGGGCTGAGGTTTTTGAAAGTATATTAGCACCAATAACTGGATGCTGTTTCATTACTTCATATTCTTCTAAAGTAAGTTTCCCTTTTTTAAGTAGAATTTTATTAGGTATAGCTACCTTACCAATATCATGAAGCAAACTACCTAACCTTAAATTTTTCATATCTTCTTTAGATAAATTTATATGTTTTCCTATTAGTGTAGCATATTCGCAAACCCTAGCAGAATGTCCGTTAGTGTAGATATCCTTCGCTTCTAGATCATTATTTAATTGTTTAATTTCTTCTAGTGAAGAATATGCTGTTTTAAATTCTGAATATATATCTTCTATTAACATATTTAATCTCCGTTTATTTTTATTTGCTTTATTATATTAACAGATTATACAAATTACAAGAGGTAATTACAATTGACCGGCTAATTCTAATTCTTCTTTGCTTAAATCAAATTTTTGTCCGTTATTTTTAATTAAATTATGAATATTCTCTATTTTTCTAACTGAATTAATTATTTCCTCTAGCGGTAATAATTCTTTAAACGATTCTTCTAGTTTATTGTATTCTCCTTGCATTTTATCGAAGTCTTTATTGTTAAATGCTTCTATCCAATTACTAGCATATGTATTTATATTAGTTAATGTATCTTGTTGAGAATTATATACACCTGTTATATTGTCCGATATAGTGCCAAGTAGAAAATTCTTTCCGCTTAATATTAAGCTGCCAATTCCGTCGCTTAATAAATTTTTATCAACCGCACTATTAACCGCATTGTTTATTAGTCCGGATACTGTGTCTAGTAGCCCTCCTTTATTTATTGCCATTTCAACTTGATTAATATTTTCAAAATTTCCAGTAAATATGCCTATTGCACTTTTCCCAAAATCTATTGCTGTATCTATTGCCTGTTTTATACCACTTTGTAATCCTTCGTTTATTAGTGTGTTTTTTACGTCTATAACTTGATTTTCTATAAAATCCGGTAATACTACTTTTAATCCAACATCTATTGCCCCGTTAATTGCCGAACCAATAGATGAATTTAAAAAACTATTTTGGTTCTCGGTAAGAGATTTTTCCACCCCTAAATTGTTTGAATTTTCTAACTCTAATCCATTTATATTCATATCAATCACTCCTTAAAATAATATTTTTATATATTGTTTTTATTTGTTTGTTTTCTGCTTTGGTATTTTTATTTATAAATAAATCATAAAAATTATTTTCTTCTATAATTCCAAGTATTTTAAAGTCTGAAAACATTTTTTCTAATATTTCTTTTGATATGGAATTTTTATTATATTTATTAAAAATAATTTTTATTTTATTTTTTTCTATTTTGAATTCGGTTATATATGTCATTAATAAATTTCTGCATTTTTTTAATTCTAATAAATTTGCTCCAGCAATAATAAATATATAATTAATGTACTTACTAATTTGTGTGCTATCTTTTAATATATTATTTTTATTTGTATCTATAAAAATATAATTATATTTATTTTTGTTTTCTTCTAAAATTTCTTGAATATTATTTTTAGTATAAATTAAATCTATATTATTATTTATTTTTATTATTTCTCCGGAATTATTATTTTCTTTTATTCCACATATAGTTCCTATACTTTTATTTTTTGAATCCATATCAACAATTAAAATTTTTTTATTTTCTAATTGCATTGCCAAACTAATTGTTATAATGCTTTTCCCAATACCAGAACTTCCGCTTATTAGTATTATTTTAGAATTTTCTTCCGCATCGTTGTCTTGGCATTTTTTATTTCTTTTTTTAAATAATAATTTATTTTTTATTTCTTTTATCTTTGATTTTTTATTATTAGAATAATTATTCATTCCTGAATTTAAATTATTTTTTAAAATCAATTCTTTTAATTCTTTTATTTCCTCTGCCATTTTTTGTTCTGTACTTATACTATTATTTATTACTTTTTTTATTTCATTAATTTCCGTTTTATTATTATAAAAAATATTATTTATTCCTTTTACTTTTAAATATTCTTCTAATTCGGAATCTTCTTTTTTTAATATAATTATTATTTTTATTAAACTGTTAATATTTTTTATTTTTTTAATTAATTCTTTAAATTTATTTTCTTCTATTATTTTATTGCTTAATATTAAAATATTAATGCTAATATTTTTTTCTAGTATTTCTAATAATCCTTCTTCGTATTGAATATCTCTTGTAATTATTTCGTAGTCTTCAACATTTTTTAATTCTGTATTTATTTCTGGACTACCTATTGCTGTAACAATTTTTATCACCCTTTATCACCTCCCCAAGATATATTTATTTTACAAATTAAGAAATTAATTTTTTTTCGAAATCTGCAACATTTATTTTAAGCAATATATGCTCGTCCCCAACAAACATAAGACATTCTCCGCGTTTTAATGATTTGATTTCTATTTTTTCTTTTTCTGTTATTTTTGTGTAATTAGATAAAATTGATATATTCTCTTCTTCTAAAGAAAAAAATGTTTTTATACTAGAATTATTTATTATACTTTTTCCGTATGTTCCATCTTCTAAGCTAAAAAGGTCCGAGACATCTTGAGTTATTGCGACAGCACTTCCGCCATATTTTCTAATTGTTTTAAATATTTTGTATATAAAACTTGCCACATCTTTATTGGAAGTTACTCCTATTAATCTCCATATTTCATCTAGATAAATTGCTTTTTTTGCTTCCCTATTTTTTTTGATTTTGTCCCAAAATAAGTCTATAAATAGCCACATGCCATACTTTAAATTTTCTTCTCCCAAATCGTATACATCTGCAATTATTAATTTTGAATTTAATCTTATATTTGTATGTTTATTAAAATAGCTAAGTGAGCCTTTTACGAATGGAATTAGTTTTATTTGTAATCTTTTTGTTTTTTCATCTCGTCCTAATATTTCGTATAAGTCTTCTAATATAGGCATATCTTTACTTTCTTTAAATACCAGATCAATATTTATTTTGTTTTTTTCTGGTGTTTTATATAAGGTTTTATCGTCGAAGGTTATTCCTTTTTCCTTATAACAAATAATAAGTTTTTCTTCTAAGATCCCTTTTTCTTCTTCGTCTAGGCTGCCAAATACCAAATTAAAAAATCCAATTAATTTAGTTATTTTTGTTGCTAAATATCCTTTTGATTCCTCTATACTTTCCTCCCTAATTTCCAAAACATTTATATATGTATTAAAATTGGGACCTATTTTAAAAATAGTTCCATTTAAACTTTCTGCAATTTTAGTGTACTCACGTTCTGGATCTATTACATACTGCTCTATTCCTAGAATTATGTACCTTAGTATTAGTAGTTTTGTATAAAACGACTTACCAGAACCACTTGTTCCAAAAATACATATATTTGCGTTTTTGTATTTTTCGGAATTATATCTGTCTATGAATATTAATGAGTTATTATAGGTATTACTGCCAATAAATATTCCTTTTTCATCGAATATGGACGAGGTAACAAATGGATAAGTAGCAAGCAATCCGGCTTGATAAAACATTTCTTTTGCTAACGTTTTTTATGTCCTTATTGTTTTCGAAAATTGGCAAACATGATTTATATGTTTGTTCTTGCCTAAAATTTGCTCGTATTGTTTTCATGCCCACGCCATGCATAATTCCTTCTATTTTGTTAAGCAAATATTCTAGTTCGTTTGTGTCTTCTGAAAAAATATTTAAATAAATATATAAAAAATATATTTCTTCATTATTTACTTGTATTTCTTTTCTTATGTATCGTGCATCGTTGTATGTAAATGCTGCAATGTCTATATCTTGCCTATTTTGATTAGCTGATTCTTTTATATCTACCCCTACATTTCCAATACTATACGTTAAATCTCTAATTACCTTATATGGATTTTGTTTTTCGTAGAACATAGATATATTCATATTTATATTTGTATTAAGTAAATTGTTTAATATTAAATCTACATTTTCTCTTGGGTAATCTATTACTAATAATCCTGCATAATAAACATTGTCTATTTCTATGTATTTAGGATTTTTATTACTTATATATGAAGGAGCTATTATTTCTTCTACACCTATTACTCCATTTAAATTATTTTCGTTAGATTTTTTAAACATATTTTTCTCCTAGCTATTTAAAAATTTTCGTACATTTAAAAAAGAAAATATTATTTGTATTGCCTCTTCTTTTGAACTAATTTCTTCTACTAAATTTCCACATCTGGATAGACATTCTTTTATTTTAAAATAGTTATCGTTTAATAAATTAATTGCCAAAGAATTTTTTTCTTCTTCTATTTGATTTAAATATAAATTATCCTTTTTATAAAAATTGATTTTCTTAGGACTATTTTCTGGAGATTTTTTTATAAGAATATAAAAATTTTTAGATGATGATTTTCTTTCTAGATTAATTTCTTGAATATAATTAATATATTTTTCTGATATTTTAATTATTTTTGCATTTTCTTGTTCTTTATTACTTTTTAATACATTTGAAATATGCTTGCTTAGATTTTCTTTGTTACTTTGTACTAATATTTGAATATCGAAATTGCAAGTTTTTAGAAATATTTTATATGAATTTAAAATTGCTTCTTTTTCTAAATTAGATTTTAAATTAAAATTAATTGGATTTACTTTAATTATTTTAACATACGTTTTATTTTTCAGTTTAATTATTCCATTTTCTAATATAGACTCAAAAGGCAACCAATTCTGAACAGAATTAATTTCTTTCATTTTTTATCTTCTTTCTTTTTGGGAATATACATAAGATTCAAATTAAATTTTTAGAAATAAATTTATTCAGATTATATTCTATTAAACATTTTTGTCAATTGTTTTTTGTCGACAAAATCCGACACCTCGCCTTGTAAACACCTTAACTTTATAGTATACTGGTACTATGAAGCTTTGCTTTAAATTTGAATCATCTGGAGGCTTTGCGTACGCAATGAATACAGAGTACTTATCTGCTGGTTTTTATGTTGTTCTTTTTGACAATACAGACGAGTATGACACACTTTTTGTATCTGAAGGCAATTACGCATGTTCTGCAACTAAGGAGGATGACACATTATACTGTGGCTACTTTTCTAAGAGCTACAACAACAACTCTATCACTTGTAAGATACCTGACGATTATGAAGATAACGATGATGATATTGAACGGTACACACCCAGAAAATTCATCATTATATCTCGTACCTTCGACAACATAATTCAATTGTGGTTTGATCAATATTGTAAACGCTATGAAACTGGCATGTTTAGGTTGCGAAAATGGTAAGCGGAAGCAGAAAAACCATCTATTTATTGCAAAAGAGAGAACTTGATAATTCAAGTCGCTCTCTTTTTTTGTAAATACTAATTTTTTGCAAAAATTTGTTTGACAAACTTTTGATACTATGATAATATGTTTTCAAAAAAATAAGGAGTGGTAAAAAATGTCTAAAAGAAATTCAATGGAATTGAATAATAGAGAAAAGGATATACTAAAATTTATCGAAAAACACATAAAACAAAATAGTTATCCACCATCTGTTAGAGAAATAGGAAAAGCTGTTGGACTAACTTCAACTGCAACAGTTCATGCATACATTGCTAAACTTATTAAAAAAGGCTATATAAAAAAAGAAGACCAAAAAGGTAGAACTTTAAAACTGTTAAAAGGTGGACTAGACCCTAAAGAATCTACTACAGGAAAACCTGTATATTCAGACAAAGAACTAGCACTTGTTCCTGTTATAGGTAAAATTACTGCTGGAGAACCAATTTTAGCTGTAGAAAACATTACAGATACATTCCCAATTCCAATAGATTTTGTTGGAAATAGCGAGAGTTTTATGCTTACCGTCAGAGGAGAAAGCATGATAGAAGCTGGAATTCTAGATGGAGACTATATTTTAGTAAAACGACAAAATACTGCTAATAACGGACAAATTGTTGTTGCTTTAATTGGCGAAGAAGCAACTGTGAAAACATTCTACAAAGAAACAGACCATATCCGCCTTCAACCAGAAAATAGCTCAATGGATCCTATAATTGTTCCAACTTGCGAAATATTAGGAAAAGTTGCTGGTGTATTTAGAAAAATTCATTAATTAAGGAGGTTTTATATGACTCCACACAATGAAGCAAAAAAAGAAGAGATTTGTAAAACAGTTATAATGCCCGGGGACCCACTACGTGCAAAATATATTGCAGAAAACTTTTTACAAAATGCAAAATTAGTAAATTCAATAAGAGGCATGTATGCATATACGGGTACTTATAAAAACAAACCAATTACTGTTATGGCTCATGGAATGGGAATTCCAAGCGCAGGAATATATATATACGAATTGTTTAAATTTTACGACGTAGATTCAATAATTCGTATTGGTTCTTGTGGCGCATTCGATAAAAACCTAAATTTATTCGATACTATACTTGTAAATACAGCCTATACAGAAAGTAATTTTTCATATACTTTATATAACGAAAATGTAAAACAGTCTTCTTCAACAAGTTCTTTAAATTCTATAATAGAAACTGCTTCTATTACAGAAAAAATCCCTTTAATAAACGGGAATGTCCTATGTACAGATTGTTTCGACCCATATTTAAAAGATGCAAGTTCTGTTATAAAACGTCAACCGCAAGGTTCCAACATTATAGCTTCAGAAATGGAATCATTTGTATTATTTTATCTTGCGCAAAAATTCAGTAAAAAAGCTTCTTGCTTATTAACTGTTGTAAATACAGTCGATGAAGCTACCGAAATACCAGCTGAACAAAGAGATAAATCTTTAAATAATATGATTGTTTTAGCGTTAAATTCGGCAGTAAATATATAGTCATAAACAAAAAAAGGGCGCAATCATGCGCCCCTACAAGTTTTTGCATCCTGTTTATTTTTACATATATATATAACACTCTAAATTTTTTCTACCAAAATTAATTGCATCTGTATGTGTATTTAGGTAAATATCTATTTTTGAATCAGATATTGCTCCTCCTCTATCTTGAACTACAAACCATCCACCATTCGGCTTATTTTTTAATGCTGGTATATACATTATTGTTCCCACTGGATATGACTTTCCTGCAGCTAAAGTATACCATGCCATTGCCTTCGCTCCAGATGATGTTATTCCATTTGTTTTTCCACAACATTTTAGACATGCACAATATGCTGAGGCATTCATTGTTTTGATTTCAGGTGTTTGCCCTGCTACAGCAGCTGCTAGTTTTGCCCCATCTGCATTACCAGATGTTCTACCCAATCCACTTCTTGAAGATATTACTTGCACCTGCACAATTTCATTTTTTGGTTCTTTTATTATTTCTGAAGATAACTCGACTCTATCTATTTCTATACTATTTTGGTATTTAACTTTATATGTTACTTTTCTTACTCCGTTTTCACCTGCTTGTAATACTCTCTCCGTACTACCACTTGCCCCGTTAGAAATATCCTTTGTTATTGTTTCGTACGGAATTATTTCTTCTATTTCTTCTATTACCTCTGTTACGGTACCATATGATTCTATAATTTCGTCTAACTCTACTTGCTCTCCAGTTTTGGCTAATTGTACAATTTGATTTGTCTCGCTTATTTTATATATTTTTATTGTATTTAGGTTGTCTATTTGAGAATCTATAGTAGGAAGAACCGCTTCTCCCTCTGCTAATTCTATATTATTTTCTGCTAAAATTTCTGATACTTTTTCTTTAGTTGTAACTATATTTATTTCGTGTTTGTCGGCAAATTGTATTGTTATAGTTTTTAATGTATCTACATTGTTACTAGCTAGTACACCAATTCCCCAAAATAGCATTAGTATTAACATTAAATAAATTGTTCTTCTAAGTACTTCTGATGTGCCTTTATTCTTTTTCATAAGAATCTCCTTTCGAAATCGAACACAAAATATTATATATTATACCCATTTTTTTGTCAAATTTAACACATTATTTTTGATGCCTAAAACATTACAGCCACTACGCCTACAATAAATCCAATAATATTTCCTATTGAACCTAATCTTCCTTTATATATTTTCTTTGATTCTGGCACTAATTCACCAGTTACTATATAAAGCATTGCGCCTGCCGCAAAACTTAAACATACGCATATTACTTCTATAGATACTTTTCCCACTATTGCACCAAAAAATGCTCCAACTCCAGTTGTAACTCCAGATAATACTGTATATATCAATACTTTTTGGCTGCTCATTCCACCTTGCTTCATTGGTAAACTCATAGATATTCCTTCTGGAATATCGTGTAGTAAAATAGCAATAGCAAGAGAGAATCCTAGAGTTGTTGATGCATCAAATCCAGAACCTATGGCTAAACCCTCTGGGAAATTATGCAATGCCAACCCGCACTCCTACTGCAATTCCTGTTTTTAATAAACTTGTTTTTACATCTACTTTTCTTCTATCAAATTTTCCTTTAATAATATTATCGCAAAATATCATTATTATGACGCCAAAAATTATTCCGAATAAAACAATAACTATATTAGATAAGTCTAATGCCTCGGGAATTAGGCTAAAACACACTACAGCAATCATTAACCCTGCTGCAAATTCTAATATAAAACTTAAGAATCTATTTGATTTTTTCTTTAGTTTTATACCAATATATCCGCCCAGCGCAGTTCCAACGGTACCAAAAAACAAACCTAAAACTGTTGTATTCAATATGTTAAACATAAACTAGCTCCTTATAATATTTGCTTATTTAAACATATTAAAGTCAGCTTAGTTTTATTCTACTTTTTTATGTGGAGAGGCAAATCTTACGATAGTGTTAGGCATATATTTAGGTTGTAGGGGCACCTGTAACGAAGGTGCCCTATGGTTCGCAGTGCTCACCACTACATGGTTTTTTTATAAATGCATAAAAACAACCTTAGATATGGCTATTTAAAAGCATTTCTAAGGTTGTTTTATTGGTGAGCCAGAAGGGATTCGAACCCCCGACCCCAGGCTTAGAAGGCCTGTGCTCTATCCAACTGAGCTACTGACCCGTGAATAATTGACAAGAAATATCATAACACGCATTTTATTTCTTGTCAATTGAAACCCCTTATTATAAAACAATATTTTTTATAATATCTAAAACATCTTGATTTTCTAACTTAGAAATGGCAAAACATTTCTTACCTAAATCTTTTATAGAGGCTCCGCAATGATATAACGTATTACTGTCTATTATAATAAATCTGTCATGAAATTTATTTGATTTTGCTATTTTTAATGTTCTGGTATTCTTTATTGAATTTTTCTACATCTAATTTTGATATATTACTTTTCTCCGATGTTAAAATTATCGCTTCGACATTTTTATTCTTCTTTACTAACATATTTAAAATGCTGTAATCAACATAGTTATCTATAATTACTATTTTTCTTTTGGCTTGTTTAATAATTTCTATAATCAAACTATATGCATCATATATTTGTCCTTCAAAAAACACTTTTTGCTTAAAACTTTCTTCTTTTTGTAATCTCTTAAAAACTTCTTCAAATTTTTTATCATATTCTAGCAATTTTTGATTAACGTTAATGATTTCTTTAAACATTTCTCCGTTAGAAACTAGAAATTGACGCATATCAACAAATGCTCTAATTATATTTACACTTATTTTGATTGCAAGTTCATTCTTTAAAACTCCTGCTAACATTGCAATTCCTTGTTCTGTATAAACATATGGCAAATATCTTCTGCCCCCATGAGATTCTAATTGACTACTTGAGGTTCCAAATTGGAACCTCAAGTCATTAAATTCTTTTTGTGTTATTTGAAAACAAAAATTTTCTGGAAAACGCTTGATATTTCTTTTTATTTTTTCATTTATACGTTTGGTTTCACAATTATATTGTAGGGGCGCATGATTGCGCCCTAAAATTATGTCTATGCATTTAGAACTAATAAAATTCGCTCCCGGGGCTTATGCAATAAATTTTTTCTCCGTCCCGACGGAGCTCCCTGCTCCGAAAAAATTTATTTGCATGGCACCCCTCGCGCGAATTCTTTAAAATACCTCTATTCCCATATTGCGTATAGAATTAAGATTGCATCTTCTTCGTACGTATTTCCTGGCATATATTCTGCTATTGTTCCCGCTTGCTCGGTTGACCAGCCTGCAAATGCAAATCCGTCTCTTGTTGGCTGTCCTACTAACACTATGCCCTGTCCTGCTATCTTGTATTGTGCCTGTGGTGTGTTTGTTCCACCATTTGCATCATATGAGATTAGGTATTGTGTTACTGGATCGGTTGATGTGGATTCATCGCCTTGTTCCGGTAGGGCGGAATCATCCGCCCCTACAACGTCTGACGGATCTGTTTGTACACCAATTGATGAGGTTAATTTTGTTGTTTCTAGGTTTTCTAATGTTGTGGTTGTTATTGTGTATCCGCTTCTTGGAGTCGCTGCATTTCCGCTTATTGCAGTAGCTCCTTTTACTTGTCCCCCATTTAATGTTAGGCTTCCACTATTTACTATACCTGCGGTGCTTCCTGCTATTGTTAGTTTTGTTTCTTCTACAGTTCTTGTAAGTACCCCGATATTTAAAGTTCCATTATTTTGAATACCTATTCCTGCTGTATTTTGTACTATTGCGTTTATTACTTCTCCTTCTAGTAATGCACTTGTGTCTATTATATCTACTACAGTTAATGTTCCGTTGTTTGTTATTAATGCTCCCTCAAATATGCCTCTTATTACGTATCCGTTCAAGTCTATTTTTATGTTCTTGCCGGCCGGTATTGTTATGCCTTCGTTTAAGTTTACGTCTGTACATATTTTTATTGTTTGCTCTGCTCCACCACTTGCACTAGCTATTGCTACATCTAAGGTATTATAATACACTCCGTTTAGCTCTGCTACTTGGGCAAACTCTGCGTCTACTTCTAGTGTTGCGGTTTTTCCATCATCTAGATTTTGTACTTTATGGTCATCTGCTACTTCTGATACTGCTCCGTATATTGCTCCACTTGGTCCTCTTATTATTCCGTCGTAGAATTTGAATGTTCCTGTGTTTTCTACTCCATAACTTGTTCCTGTTATTTCTGGATTTATTGTGCTCACTCTAGTAGCGTTGTCTCCTAATGTTAATGTACCTTCATTGTATATTGCTGAATATTTACTACTTCCAGTTGCTACGGAGCTTACTGTTCCTCCTGTTATTGTTGCTGTAGCTGTTTTTGAATCCATTCTTATTCCTATTTGTTCTGAACATACTTCTCCTCCTGTCATCATTAATGTTGCATTTGAAGAGATGTGTATTCCATGATACCTTGATACTACTTCTCCTCCGTTTATTTCTAATACGGAAGTACCCGTTATCTGTATTGCATAATTACTTGAACTCGTTGATTCTAATTTTCCTCCTTCTATTCTAGCTTTACTTGCACCTATTAAATATATTCCATTATCCGTAGCAGTTACTTTCCCTCCTGTTATTACTATATCAAAATCCGGAACATTGTTTGCATAAACACCATAATTTCCAGCTAATTCTCCACCGCTTATTTCTACAGTTCCCTTAGCTCCTGATATTATAGAAATTGCACTATTAGTATCTTTTACTATTCCATTTGTAAACTTAATCTCATTTCCTTCTCCTTCTACATAAATTGCTGCAGTTTCACTATTACCCATTCCCTCTGCACTTATTTCTCCTCCATTTACAGTTAGTTTTCCTCCCGCATTATGTATTCCTCTTCCATGACAACTACTATAGCTCTTAGTTGTTTTCCCAAATATTTTTCCTCCATTTACTATAAGTTCTCCTGTATTATATATACCTATATTATCACTCTCAGAGTCAATTCCTTCTGCATTCTTTTCTCCTGAAATTGTTCCTCCGTTTACTATTAGTTTTCCACTATTACTTATTGCTATTTTTGCTATATTGTTTGTAGAAATTGTTTTTATGGTTCCACTTTCTATCCTACTTATTCCGCTATTATCTAATACGCTTCCTACAAAGTTTTCTATTTTTCCCGATTTACTATCACTACTATCTATTATTACAAACGTTCCTTCATTTTTAAATATTGCATTATTTCGTGCAGTTATAGTATATCCTGCTAAATCCAATGTTATATTTTGACCTTCCCCTATTGTTACTAAATCTAATGGAGTAACTATGTTTCTTAGTAGCTGAATTGTATATTCATTTGTATTACAAGCTTCTACTGCTTCCAAAATAGAACTATATGTTTCTTCTGTTTCTACTATTTTTACTGCTGATGCATTAGATAACACTGCTGTTTCTATTTGTTCTTCTGTATTCTTTGTTTTTATTATATCGTACTCTTCTTCTAATTCACTCACTCCACCATATATAGCTTCATATCCATTTGTTCCTGTTATTATCCCATCATAGAATTTAAATGTTCCTGCATTAGATACACCATATTTTGTTCCTATTATTTCTGGATTTATTATACTTGGAGTTTCAGAGGCATCTTCTGCTATTTTTTCTCCTAATACTAATGTTCCTATATTATTTATCGCTGTATTTTTTATTGTTCCATTTTGCCCCGAACTTACTTTTCCGCCAGTTATTATTGCTTTAGCATTAATAGTTCCTACATTTATTGCTAAACCAGTTTCTCCTATTACTTCTCCTCCGCTCATTTCTAATTGCGATGAATCTTTAAGGCTTATCGCACTATAATGAGTACCATTTACTTTAGTGTTTTTTATATTTCCTCCTGTTAATTCTATTTTACTTGACTTTGCCGCATCTATTCCATTGTATTCCCCAAATACTGTGCCTCCTTCTATTTTTATTGTGCTTTCTCCTGATAAGTATATTCCAGTTGAACCTTCTATTAATGTTTGAATATTTTCATTTACTTCTTTTATTATTATTTCTCCTGTATTATTTGGTACATAAATTCCATCTTGTCCTTCTATTTTTCCGCCTTCTATTACTAAGTTTACATTGCTATTATTAGCAATATGTATGCCATAAGCAGTACCTGCAGTGCCTCCTGTAATACTTCCTCCTGTTACTCTTATTTCACTTGAAGACTCAGCATATATTCCAGTAGGTCCCAATAGTGTTCCTCCATTTATTGTTACTTTACTTGTTCCTACTGTATATATTCCATAGTCCTTATTTACAGTTATACTACCACCATTTACTATTAATTCCCCTGTATTATATACTCCTCTACTTGTTGTAGTGCCTGTAGTATTATAATTATATGATATTGTTCCTTCATTTAATTCTAATTTACCTGTGTTATACACTACACTTACATTATTTCCGCCTACTGTATTTTTTATTGTTCCACTATTTATTTTCATTACACCTGCATTAAGAACTGTACCTCTATTTGTTTCAGTAATATGTGATATTGTTACGTTTTCTAGTATTAGGTTTCCGTTATTTTGTACTACTTCTCCCAATTGATTTTCTATAGTTGATGATGCATTAGTACTATTTGTTATTTTTAATGTACCATCATTTTGTAGCATAATTTCATTTTGCGATGTTAAACTATATCCTGCAAGATCTAATACTATCTCTTGTCCTTCTGATACTATTACTGTATCTATTAATATATTACTTCTTAATAATTGTATAGTGCATTTGTTTGTACTACTTGCAGTTATTGCTTCACTAATAGAACCATATTCTACTCCTGTTTCTACTATTTTTACTGCAGACATTCTAGACACTATGGCTGTTTCTCGCGCAAGTTCTTCATTATTTGTTTTTATTACTTCATATCCTTCTTCCCATTCTGCTACTGAACCATATATAGATCCATTTAACTGCCCTTCTATTATTCCGTCATAAAACTTAAATGTTCCTATATTTTCTACTCCATATTTTGTTCCTATTATTTCTGGAGATACTATACTTGGATTTTCCACATTTCCTTCTGCTATTTTTTCTCCTAACACTAATATTCCATTATTTTTTATTCCAGAATATGTTGTTGTTCCACTTTTCCCTGAAGCTACTCTTCCTCCTGTTATTTTTGCAGTGACGGTTGTTGAGTTAATCTCTATTCCATACCCCTTTTCTGATAATGCTTCTCCTCCACTCATTTCTAACGATGATGTACCAGATAAACTTATTGCCTCATAACCATTTGCAGAAGTACCACTTTTTACTATTCCTCCCTTTAATACTAATTTGCTTGTTCCATCTAACACTATTCCTTCATAACTACCTGCTATTACTTCTCCCTCGTCTATTTCTGCTACACTTTCTCCCTGTAAGCATATTCCAGAGTTTCCTTTGATTATGGTTGGAACATTTTCATTTTCTTCTTTTATTACTATTTCTCCGTTATTATTTACAGAATATATTCCATAACTTCCTCCTGTTATTGTCCCTCCTTCTACTCTTATATTTACATTATTACTTGTACTGTTATCTATATATATAGCATAATCGCTCTTACTATTAATATTTCCTCCTGTTATAACTATCTCGCTCGAATCTTTTGCATAAATTCCACGCCTTCCGCCTGCTATTGTTCCTCCATTTATTATTGTCTTTCCTTCTCCGCTCGTTATTATACCCATTCCACCATTACTTCCTGTTCCTGTTATAGTGCCACTATTTACTATTATCTCTCCTACATTAGATATTCCTCTAGTATAATCCGTAGTTGCGGAAATTGTTCCTCCATTTAATACTAATTTTCCAGTATTGTATACTACATTTATATAACTACTGCTTGATCCTGCTGCTGTCTGACGTGATATTTCTACATTACCTATTACTAACTCACCATTATTTGTTATTATAGGCATCTGTGTTCTTGCATATATCTTATGTGTTGTTCCTAGCCCATTTACTAATTCTAGTTTACCATTATTTGTTATCCCTTCGTTTAGTACAAGTATTGAATGTCCATTTATGTCTAATTTTATATTTTGTCCTTCATCTATTACTATTTCTCTTGCTGTTATTATATCTTTTAATATAGTTACTGTTTTTTGCTCTTCCGACGTACCACAAGCTTCTACTGCTTCTTGTACTGAATTATATTTTGTCTCTCCTACCTGTGCTACCTCTATATTTGTCCCTAATGTATATGTGTTATATGTATCACCTGTAGTTTTTACAATATCGACTCCCTCTTCTATATCATTAATAGATCCCATTAATCCTTCATTTGCTTTTAATGTTACTATTTTTCCATCGTAGAAGTTTACTTTTCCCGTTGATATGTTAGATATTCCTGTGCCTAATCTAATTATTACCTCTTCTTCATTTATTTCTCCATCTTTTGTTCCTATATTTATTGTTCCTCTAGCAGCATTATTTATAGTGTAATTATTTGAATATCCTACTATTTCTCCACTCTTTATATTTATTGTTCCTGAAGAACCATTAACTATTACAGTACTTCCTGTGGATTCTATAAAACAATTTTCAATGTCTATAGTTCCCGAACTAGCATTGTATACTCCATTCCCCCCATTAATTATTTCACTATTTAATACTGTTATTACTCCTGATCCAGAATTGTATACTAGGTAATAATTTGTCCCAGACATTGTAGAATTATTTACATTTATTACTCCTGTATAAGAATTATATACTGCATATTTTATTTCAGATATTGTAGAATTACTTACATTTATAGTTCCCGAACTGCTATTATTGTATACTCCATATGTAACTCCTGTGCCAAATCCAGATATGTTGCAATTATCCACAAGTACTTCTAAGCCTGTAGGTCTAGAATCATTATATACTCCAAATATTCCTTTTATTGTTGCATTTTTTATGATTATTTCTCTTGTTACTGTATTTCCAATATTTATAGCCCTAGAATTACTTGACTTTATTGTTCCACCATCTAGTTTTAATGTTCCGAAACTGTATATTGCAATATCATATGTACTTACTTTTCCTCCTGCACTTTCTACTACTCCATTTGCATAGTTATATATTCCATATATTCTATTTACTGTACTTCCTATTGTTCCTCCTGTTAGTTTTACTACTGCGTCTCCATTTAGTTCATTTGTTTTTCCATTTTGTATCATATTTGTATAACTTACTCCACTTTGAAGAACTCCTCCTGCTATTTCTAGTTGTCCTTCATTTACTATAGCATTTTTTAATACACTACTTGTTCCTACTTTTGCTATTTCTATTATTCCATCTGATACTTTCATTTGTCCATTGTTCAGTATTGTATCGTATGTTGTACTTGTTATTTTTCCAGCCGATTTGCCTCTTATTTCCTCTTCTATGCTTATTCCTCTTGAATCTGTTACTTCGATACTATTTACTGTAAATGTATCTGTTCCTGTATTTGTATTTCCATTTTTTCTATATCCCAAATGTAGATAATATTTTTGTCCTCCTGTTAATGTAGTAGTATAATCTGTAGCTTCAACTGTTCCAGATATATATATAAATCTTCCTGCTGTAGTATTATATGTTGGTACAGTTGTACTTGTATTTACTGTGGCATATCCTAAGTCATTGTTAGCTTGACTATCTATTTCTGCATTTACTGTTATGTCAAATTGTTCTGCAGAACTGTAGTTAGTTAAGTCTATTTCTACGTAGCTGTTTGCTACTCCATTGTTTACTCCTGTATTATTAGATTTATATACTCCATCCGCTTCTACAAAATAGTATGTTTCATTTGAAACTGGTACTAATTTTGTTCCTTTTTGATAATCTGGTGTACTCGTCACTTCTAATTTACCATTGTTTTCTATTACATAGTCTGCTACATCTGTTGTTAATCTGTATCCATCTAAGTTTAATAGTATATTTTTTGTTTCATCTATTACTACTTTTTCTGTTTTGGTTACGTCTTTTACAAGTACTATTTCTACCTGGTTTCCATCTTCTCCTATTAGTGTTCCTGCATCTGCTACCGCGTCTTCTAGCTTCATATATGTATTTCTACCTATTCTTGCTTCTACGTTTGATATTATTCCTAATGTTGTTTTTAAACTATCTCCGTTATCTATTGTTACACCATTATATAGTAACGGCATTTCGTTTATTAATCCATCTACTGTTTGCTCTCCATATATTACTCCATCGTAGAAGTTAAATGTTCCAGCAGCCTCTATTCCTTTTGTTTTTCCTTGTACTTTTGGTGCTGTTAGATTTATTGGTTTTTCGTCTATTCCCATTACAAATGTGGCATTTTCGTCTATTCTTACTGCTACTCCATCTGTACTTACCACTGCGCCGCCTTCTACTGTGTCTAGTAGTACTAGTTTGTTTCCTTCTGTTATTTTAAGTGTTGGCACGCTTGCTTCTTTTCCTGTTATTGTTTTTCCTTGTAAGTCTATGGTTACATCTAACCCTTGATCTACTACTATTGTTTCCTCTGTGTTTTCTAATATTTCTATTGTGAATTTCTCAAATAGTTCTTTATTTTCCTCACATGCTTCTAGTGCATCCTTAATAGAATAGTACACTGTGTCCAATTCTACTACTCTTGCTATGTCTGTTTTTATTA
>JAISHG010000129.1 GCA_031262685.1 Lachnospiraceae bacterium
AGCGAAAAGCTAGCAATGCATATTAGTTTCCTTTATTCAAAAGGAAGTATATACAAAATATTTAATTCTAATTTGTTATATCATGGATGTATACCAATGGAAAAAGACGGTACATTTAAGAAAGTAACCATATTAGGTAAAACACTAAGTGGTAGAGCATATTTGGACTTTGTAGAGCAAATTACTTATAGAGCATATTTTAAAACTAATGATTCTAAACTTACAGAAGACTGTATCGATTTGATGTGGTACTTTTGGTGTTCTGGAAATTCCCCTTTCTTCGGAAAAGACAAAATTGCCACATTCGAAAGATATTTCATTAACGATAAATCTGTTCATGCTGAACCTAAGAATTCATACTTCACTTTATCTAATAAAGAAGATACTTGTAATTACATTCTTAAAGAGTTTGGACTAGAAGGTAAAGAAGCACACATTATAAATGGACATATGCCAGTTAAAGCTAAAAAGGGAGAAGAGCCTATAAGAGCAAATGGTAAATTGTTAGTTATAGATGGAGGTTTTTCTAAAACATATAGAGAGCAAACAGGAGAAGCAGGATATACTTTGTCTTATAATTCGTACGGATTATTATTAGCTGCAAACAAGCCATTCTGCTCTAAAATAGAAGCAATAGAAAATGAATACGATATGCAATCTGAAATTATATTAAAAAAAGAAAATATCGAAAGAAAACGTGTTGCAGATACAGATATTGGTAAAACATTAAAAGGAGAAATAGAAGATTTAAAGCTACTTCTTAGAGCATACAGAGAAGGTATGATAAAAGAAAAAGTTTAAAAGGAGGAATAAAATATGAGAAAATGTTTGTTGTTAGGTAATGGTGGTAGAGAGGCAGTTCTTGCAGAAAATCTTTCAAAGGGATATGAATTATATTCTATTTTACCATACGAAAATCCGTCAATAGTAGAAGCAGTAAACAAATCAAATGGGAAGTATATAGTAGGTTCTCCATTTAATAAAGAATTGGTAGAAAACTTTGTAAAAGAAGAAAAAATAGAGTTATGTTTTGTAAGTAGTGATGCACTTCTTCAAGATGGACTAATAGATTTAGCAAAGAAACTAGGACTAAAGGTATTTGGACCAACTTCTAAAGGTGCAAAAATAGAGTGGAGTAAAACATATGCCTTAGATGTTGTAAAAGAACTTGCACCAGAAATGATTATTAAGAATTTTAATATTTCAAGTATTACAGAATTAGAAGAAGCTATTAAAAACTATTCTAACGATGAATTTGTTGTTAAGCCAGAAGGATTAACAGGCGGAAAAGGTGTTAAAGTTGGAGGCATTCATTTTAAAGGAAAAGAAGAAGGATTTGAATATGCTAAATCTTGTTTAGAATCAAGTTCAAAAGTAATAATTCAAGACAAAGTAGAAGGTGCAGAATTTACAGTTATGGCATTAACAGACGGAGAAAACATTGTTGTAACACCAGTTATATTCGATTACCCATATAGATACGACGAGGATAAAGGTCCAGGAACAGGAGGAATGGGATGTATTAGTTTTGGAAATGGTTTACTTCCATTCTTAGACAAGCAAGATGTGGACAAGTGTGCAGAACTAATCAAAAAGACAATTAGCTATATGAATAAAGAGTCTTTAGAGTTTACAGGTGTTATTTATGGAGGATTTTTTAAATGTAAAGATGAGATAAAATTTATAGAGTTTAATGCTAGATTTGGAGATGGAGAAGTAATAAATTTACTTAATTTATTAGAAACCCCATTTACTAAAGTAGTAGATAATATAATAGACAAAAAACTATCTAACGATACATGTAAGTTCTTAAACAAATATTCTCTTATGGTATACATTGTAACTCCAGAATATGCACTAACTGAAGCTAAAGCGCCATGTGAATTCGAGTTAAACACACAAGGATTAACTGAGGATGGAGTAAAGTTCTACTTTGCAAATGCAAAACATATAGAAGCAAATAAATATGTATCTGTTAGTAATTCTAGATTGTTTGCCATAGAAAAAACAGGAGACAATTTAGAAGACTTAAAGAAAGAGGTTTATGAATCAATTTCTAAAAATGTAGATAAAAAACTAGATTACAGAAAAGATATAGGAAACATTTATATACATTAATTTTTTGGAGGATAAAGTTGAATAAGAAAAGGAAGAAATCTAAAAAAAATATTTTAGTTGTAGTATTAGCTGTAATAGTGGTACCTTACTTGCTATATTCAATTTTTATGCTTTTAAAAGAACCTACAGATGTTTTTGTAATTCAAAATGCAGAAATAGCGATGGAGGAAAAAGTAGAGGGGTACATTATTAGAGAGGAATCTATTATACAGGGTGAAAATTATAATAATGGAATGTCTCAAATAAAATCCGAAGGAGAAAAGGTTGCAAAAAATGAACCCATATTTAGATATTATACTGCTAATGAAGAAGAGTTATTAAATCAAATAGGACAAGTAGATAGTAAAATAAATGAGGCATTAAATAATCAAAATCAAATTTTTTCAAGTGATATAAAAGCTTTAGAAAGACAAATTGAAAGACGTATTCAAGGTATAAGTGAAATAACTGATATAAGCGAGATACAAGAATATAAGAAAGACATAAATACTTATTTAAACACCAAATCTAAGATTGCAGGCGAACTAAGTCCAGCAGGTTCATATTTAAAGGAATTATATTTGCAAAAAAATGAGTTGCAAAAAAGATTAGATGCAGGAACAGAATACATAAAAGCATCTTCAAGCGGAGTTGTTTCATACAGAGTAGATGGACTTGAAAGTGTTCTTACAATTGCAGGATTTTCTGGTTTAAATAAAGATGTATTAAATGGATTGAATTTAAAAACCGGACAAATAATAGCAACAAGCAATAAACAGGGAAAAATAGTAAATAATTATGAGTGCTATATTGCCTGTATAATGACATCTGAAGAATCTAGCAATTCGAAGCAAGGAGATAAAGTTAAATTAAAATTGTTGAATAAAGAAAAAATTTCTGCAACAATAGAGTACATAGCTAAAAATGAAGACTATAATTTGGTAGTATTTAAAATAACAAATTATGTAGAAGAATTAATGTCTTATCGAAAAATATCATTTGATGTAGTATGGTGGAGTGAGACAGGGTTAAAAGTTCCAAATTCATCAATAATCTACAATAATGGACTTGCATATATTATTAGAAATCGAGCTGGTTATGTAGATGTGCTGCTTGTAAACAAAGTAAGAGAGACCCAAAACTATACAATAGTAGAGCCTTACACTACCAGTGAACTTAGAAATTTGGGGTTTTCTACAGAAGAAATAAGGAATACAAAAAGTGTAACAATATATGACGAAATAATTTCTAATCCAACTATAGATATGTTACAGTAATATTACAAAGATATTAAAAAAATATTACAATCTTAAAAAGTATTGACAATGAAAAAAAAAAGATAGATACTGGTAATATTAAAAATACAAATGAGAAAAAAATTTAGGAGGGTTAAAAATGGCAGGAGCATTAAATAAGGTGTTAGATTTTTTAGGGATGGATTCACACTCAGATGAAATAGATGAAGTGGAAAACGAAGAATATGGATATGGATACGAAGGAGTAGAAGAAGAGCCAGAAACAAAATCTTTATTTGGTAGAAAATCTAAAGTGGTAGCAATGCCTCAATCACAACAAGTAAAAATGGTTATATCTCAACCAACCACATTTGAACAAGCGGAGGAAATTGGTTCTTATTTTAAAGAAAGAAAATCTGTAATAGTTAATTTAGAATATGTTAATAAAGATGTAGCTAGAAGAATAGTAGATTTTATGAGTGGTTCAGCACAAGCCTTAGATGGTAGCCTTCAAAAAGTTTCGAATTCAATATTCTTACTTGCACCTGCAAATTACGAAGTAGCAAACGATATGGGTAGAGAAGAATTAAAAAATAAAATATCAGTATCATGGTTAAAATAAAATATCATACAACGTATAAAAATGATGTGCATCGCACATCATTTTTTAATATGAAAAATCCAATTGACAAGTATACATAACAAAGTTATAATATTGATATGCTCAGTTACTTATGAGCAAATTCATACGGAGGTTTTTTTTCTATGAAAAAAAGCTTAAGCAATTCTCGGACCTCGACAGTAGAAGCAATAACTTCCACAACTTATACGGTTGGTATTTTTGTAGGAGTACCCCAAGGACATAATCTCGTTATTCCGAAAGCGGAGTCTTTTGTCGGAACTACAAATACTGCTGTAAACGCAGATGTTGAAGTAATGACAAAAATGGCTCCCAAAAACAGAATTCTCCAAAAACAACCTGAAGGTTATAATAAAGGGAGACTGCGTCCATGCGATGTAGCGCTGACAGTTAAAGCTGAAGCACCGGTGATGTATTATGAGAAAGGTTATAATAAAGGGGAAATACACCCATACTCCGCAGCGCCTACAGCCCAAGCTGAAGACGATGAACAGAGCATACCGGAATCTTCCCCGAAATGGTGGGAAAATCTCGGAAATTGGTATAACAGCTTTACGCCTCGCACAGCGAGATATAAGCGCAATACTTCTCATAAGACAGGAGAAAATGACAAAAAAAGAAAAGCTATCGACAATTACTATGAAGCTCTTCAAAAGGAAGGCTTGAAGGAGTGGTATTCTTCTATACAGGTAAAAGTGCAGGACCCTCCGGATACCTTAAAAAGGGACTATCTCGATACTATCGCAGAAGAAGACCGCGGTCATCTTTCTAAGAAAAAATTCAGAGATATGTGGGATATGTCTTTTGATGATTGGGGATTCAAAGAAGAATAATAATCCGTATTAATTAGCTAAAAAGGTGTGTAGAAAATTCTACACACCTTTTATGTATGCAAAAAATGTTGCACCTTTGCGAAAAATAATATAATATGTAAAAAGATATTTTAATCGAAATGAGAGTGTAAAAAATGTATTTAAAAAGAATGGAATTGCAAGGATTTAAATCATTTGCAGAAAAAACCACGTTAGAATTTATGCCGGGTATAACATCTGTAATAGGTCCTAATGGTTCTGGCAAAAGCAATATATCTGATGCTGTACGTTGGGTTTTAGGAGAACAAAGCATAAAATCACTTCGTGGTGCAAAATCCGAAGACATTATATTTTCTGGGACTCAAAACAGAAAATCGCTTGCATTTGCAGATGTTTCAATAATTATAGATAACTCAGATGCCAAATTACCAATAGAATTTGGAGAAGTTACTATTACAAGAAGAATATACAGAAGTGGCGAAACAGGATATTTTATAAATAAAACGCCTTGTAGATTAAAAGATATTTTGGAATTATTTATGGATACAGGAATAGGAAAAGATGGATATTCCATAATTGGGCAAGGTAAAATAGACGAAATTTTAAGTAATAAATCGGAAGAAAGACGTAATATATTTGAAGAAGCAGCAGGTATTGTTAAATATAGAAGTAGAAAAGTAGAAGCGGAAAAAAAATTAGATCAAACTAAATTAAATTTGCTAAGAATAAATGACATTCTAACAGAAATAGAATCAAATATAGAGCCATTAGAAAAACAATCTGAAAAAGCGAAAAAGTTTTTAAATTTGAGAGAAGAGCTTAAAAAAATTGAAATAGGTTTGTTTATTCATAATATAGAAGCCTATAAACAAAAATTAAATGAATTACTAGACAGCAATAGTATTATAGAAAATCAAAAGCAAGAAGAAGAGGCAAAGTTAGTAGAAAAAGAAAATTTAAAGGAAAAGTTAAAACAAGAGATTGATGAAATTACAGTAAAAATAGAAGAAGTTCAAAACTTATCGTATGAAAGCTCTAACACAATAGAAAAATACAATTCAGAAATTAGTGTTACTGAGGAAAGAATTACAAATAATAAAGAAAATTATGCTAGATACGAAACAGAAATAGAAGATATAAAGGCAAGATTATTAGAGTTAGAGGACGAAAAGAAACAAAAATTAGATAGAAAAACAAATTTATATTCAAACAAGGAGAAATTTGAAAAAGAATTAGCAGAAAAAGAAGAAGAACTTGCTAGTAT
>JAISHG010000059.1 GCA_031262685.1 Lachnospiraceae bacterium
AATAGAGAAATAAAATTACATGGTGATGACCTTAGAATGAGTAGAAACTCTTTAAGTTCTGAAATCGGAAATTTAATGAGAGAAGGAAAAAAAGAAGAAGCCGAATCTATTAAGGCCCAAGTTTCTAAAATAAATGATGAACTTGCAGAAAACGAAAAATTGGAAGAAGACTATGCAAATAATATTAAAAATATTATGATGAAAATTCCTAACATAATAGATTCTACTGTTCCTATTGGAAAAGATGATTCTGAAAATGTAGAAATAGAACAGTTTGGAGATCCTTTTGTTCCAAGCTACGAAATACCGTATCATACAGACATTTTAGAAAAACTTTCTGGAATAGACTTAGATGCTGCCAGACGCGTTGCTGGTCAGGGCTTTTACTATCTAATAGGAGATATTGCTAGACTTCATTCCGCTGTACTTTCATATGCAAGAGATTTTATGATAAATAAAGGTTTTACTTATTGTATCCCTCCATATATGATTAGAAGCGACGTGGTAACTGGTGTTATGAGCTTTGAAGAAATGGATGCGATGATGTACAAAATAGAAGGCGAAGATTTATATTTAATTGGAACAAGTGAACATTCTATGATTGGTAAGTTTAAAGACCAATTATTAACCAAAGACACTCTTCCATATACCCTAACTTCTTATTCTCCATGCTTTAGAAAAGAAAAAGGTGCTCATGGACTTGAAGAGCGTGGTATATACCGTATTCATCAATTTGAAAAACAAGAAATGATTGTTGTATGTGAGCCAGAAAATAGCTACGATTGGTATAATAAAATGTGGTCTTACACTGTAGAATTATTTAGAAGTCTAGATGTTCCAGTTCGTACATTAGAATGCTGCAGTGGAGACTTAGCAGACTTAAAAGCAAAAAGTGTTGATGTTGAGGCATGGAGTCCAAGACAAAAGAAATATTTTGAAGTTGGAAGTTGTTCTAATTTAACAGATGCACAAAGCAGAAGGCTTGGAATTCGTATAAAAGGGGAAAAAGGAAACTACTTTGCACACACATTAAACAATACTGTAGTTGCTCCTCCTCGTATGCTTATAGCCTTAATAGAAAATAATTATAACGAAGACGGTTCTATCAATGTCCCTCAAGCTCTTAGACCTTATATGGGCGGATTAGAAAGGATTAGTTAATGAATATAAAAAATCCAAATTTCGAAATTTCAGCTGTATCGCCGAAACAATACCCTACAAGTGGGCTTCCCGAAATTGTTCTTGTTCGGGAAATCTAATGTGGGTAAATCTTCTTTTGTAAATACTTTAGTAAATAGAAAAAGTTTAGCTAGAACCAGTAGTGAACCTGGTAAAACAAGACTACTTAATTTCTATAATATAGATAACACCTTCTATTTTGTGGATTTACCAGGATATGGATATAGCAAAATGTCTAAAGAAGAACAAGTTAAATGCGGAAATTTCATAGAAGAATACCTTAAAAATAGAAACCTTATACATCTTGTTATTTTGTTTTTAGATATACGCCATAAGCCTACAGAGAACGATAAACTAATGTACAACTATATTCTTCGCAGTAATTTGCCATTTTTAGTGCTTGCAAATAAAGCAGACAAAATTGCCAAAACCAAAGTAGATTCTTATGTTCAAGATATAAAAAAAGAATTAGGCATTACATATAGCCCAATTCTGCCATTTTCATCGGAAAACAGAATTTATTCTAATTTAGTTTTAGAAAAGATAGAAGAAGCATTATAAGCTTCTTCTATCTTTCTGTATCACTATTATTTGCTTTCTCTACTTTTTGCTGCAACATAAATGAAATAAGGTATTCCGGATCTTTTCTTTTTTCCGCTTCTTCTAAACTTTTGTGCATTTCTTCTTTAGCAAATGCTAATGTTTTCTCTAAAATAAAACTCTCATACCCATTTTCTTTTCCTTCTTTATGCAATATGTTTTTATATGCTTCCACCATATTTTCTAAGTGTATTCCATTTTCTATAACAACTTTTTTTATTGTTGCATCTAATCCAATATTTTTTATATCTGTAGAATGCCCTGCTTTTTCTAGCAACTCTTTAAACTCTTCTTTTCTTTCTTCTATTGTTTTATTGACTAATGAATTTCGGATTGCATATACTGCCCTTCTTTGTTTCATTTCTGTGTCCATTGGTCTATCTATAATTCCACTTTCCGTTGCTAAATCAACAAATTCAATCCATTTTTTCATTTCCGTCTCTACTGAAAACTCTTTCAAATTTTGCTCTGAAAAAAGCTTTTGCATAGAACACTTATAGTCTATACCTGTATTTACTTTGCCTTCTTTGTTTGAAAGAATATGATTATTATAGCTTTCAACATCATAAAACATTAATACTTGCAAGGAATCATCTTTTTTATACTCTACTTCCCCATCTACATTTTCTTCTCTTACACATGACCTATGAACTTTAATTGGTCCACCTGCAGAAAGAATCGCTTCTCCTTCTGAAGTTAAATCTATATACTTTTTTAATTCATTTAATGAATTTTCTCTTGATTTTTCATCGTATATATTTTCTCTTACTACTTTTTTTAAACAAATATCCATTAGGTTCCTAATATCTCTAGTTACCACATTTGAATCTGATGCCATATCATCTTTTAAAGAACCCACACATACATAGTTCTCGTCTTGATTTATCTCAAACATAATACCATTATTACCAAATTTTCTTGCCTGTACTACACTTTCAAAACTATTACTCTCTTCTTCTATGGCACTATCATAATAAAAACTTTCTGACTTCGTTCCTCTAAAGGCTTTGTCCGGATTAAATGTTATAAATGGTACCTTTGGTAACTTACTATCTATACACATTATAGTATCGTTAGATAATTTTTTTCTAAATTTTTGTGCTGGATTAATTTCTTCTATTACTGTTTGCTCTACATTGCTTGGATTTACATTAGTTGGTTTATCTTCGTATAATACATTTTCATCTTTATTTGTGCCTTCTGGTAAAGCCTTTTGCCTTCTTCTATTAAAAAATCCCATGAATCTATCTACTAATCCCATGCTTTACCTCCTTATCTTCAGTATAACTATAAAATACTCCTAATAATATATTAAGAGTATTTTATCAGTCGGTCAATATGTTTAATACAATTGTAATAAAAATTTAATCTAATTGTAATTATTCTACAAATTCAATTAATTCATTTGAATTTATTCCTTCTATGTTGTAATAATTTTGTGGTATATTCCCTAGAAGCACTGTTTCTCCCATTAAAACCTGATTTGTTATTTGTGTTTTTATGGTTTTAAATGGCGTTAATATATTCACATCACAAACAACAGATAAATAAATTCTATGAATTGTTTGGTTTATTCCTGCTTCTTTAAGCTCAGACTTTATCTCTGTTGTTACTGTTCCTGCTGGTATTATATTCATTCCAATTTCTGGTCCAAACCCAGATAAATATTCCACTCCTAGTAAACTCCCACTTGGTATATATACTTTTTCTTTGGAAGTATTACTTAATTCTTTTTGTATATTTACTGCTATATCTGATGCAATCACATTGATTTTTACAACATTAGTTGTAAGTGCAGTCACCTTATCTTCTAAGTTTTTTTGTACAGTTATTAAATCGGAATACTCTATTCCCCTCAAAACTTTACTTGCTTGTATGTTTGTGATATTGGTTGAAATTTCTTGTGCTTTAGCAATACATTTACCTTCAAATATTGGAGATAAAGAACTAATTGCAATAGATGCTGTAACAATTGCAATTAGAAGAATAATTATTAATTTTACTATTTTTTTATTCTTTTTGTTTTCCCCCGAAAAAAACATATTTACTCTAGGCAAACGTATTCTTTTCCTTGAATATATGCTATCCATAATTTATGCTGTTTTTCTTTTGCAGTATCTTGGTATATATAGCTGTGTTCCTGGAACTATATAATTTACATCTTCAATTTCATTAACTCTTGCAATGTCTTCTACTGTACTTCCAAATCTCTTAGCTATATTCCATAGTGTATCTCCTGATTTTACAAAATAGATTACCATACTATCACTACTACACTCTGTTTTAGGTTCTATAGTTATTTCGTCGATTACATTTACTTTTTCATTGTTTGATACACTCGTATCAAATTCAAGGTCTAAATCTGCATTTACTGTTCCATTTTCCATTACAATAAAGTCTTGTCTTTGTGCCGTTGCAAGGGTTTCAATGTTACTGTTTTCTTTTATATTCTCATTATTAACTGTAACATTAAATGGTACATTTATAGATTTGATATCTATATTGCTTGAGTTTTCTGCATTATATAATACTTCTAACGCCACTTCGCCTTCATAAGAAATCTTACCATTTTTTATATCAGCATTTTCAATATTTACATTTACACTTACATCGTAAATTTTGTTATTTTTAATTTCTGGTATTGACAATTCTTCTTTTATGTTGTGAACTTCTTTTATATTCTCTTTTCCTGTTAATGCAATTACTTCTTTTTTAGTAAAGTTTACATCTTCTATTGGACTATACAAATCTTGAATTATATTTACCTCTTTTTTCTCATATACATATGCATTTATTTCAATTTCCGCTTCCACATATATAGAATGCTCTTCGATATTATTTGGCTTTACAATGAAGTTTTTTAATTTGTATTTTGTATCACAAATATTATCTTCGGCAACATTCATAACATCTATAAATCCCATTACTGGAATTTCGCAGTTTGCCATTTTAATGTCATTATCTTCTGTTAAATACATTATTTTTACATGTGCATCTGCTTTTGCTAATATTTTGTTATAACTTGTTTTAGTATCTCTGTTTACAATATCAATATCTGTCCTTAAAATTTCTGCTAAACTATCTGTATTATCTAAAACCACAGTGTCTTTTGCATATATCTTAGAACTTCCGCTTCCTAATAATGAATTTAATTCCATAGTATTATTTAAAGTTTGAATTCCTTCTACATCAGTTACCTCTTTAATAATTGGAATGTTATCGTTAGAGCACACCGTTACATCAATCTCTAAATATGCTTTAATGTTAATTTTTCTGCTGTTTACAACCTTACAATCTATATTTCTAATAGAAATAAGTTCGTCTAAATCCATTCCTGCTTTACATGCATCAACATCCATTATGTGTGTAAAATCTAACGATGTATTTAAGCACCTAACACTACCTCTCTCATCATCTGCTAAATACATTATATATACGTTCACACATCCATCAATTTTTAATTTTCCATCTAAAACTTCCTTTTTGTATATGCAAACATTTCCTTTCGAACTTACTGTATTTAAAACATCTGGCTTAATATCGTTTACAATTACATCTCCTTCTACGGTTAATACATCGTTTTTTTGTCCTATAATTTGGTTTATACAAATTGTTTCCTTTGTGGTATCTAATACCATAATAACCCCTCCTTAATTTCTAGCTATAAATATATATATTCCGAGGGTCAAAAAAAATTCCTAAATAATTAGGAATTTTTTACTTTACTACTTTTAAGATACTACTGGTGGTATTAGTGGACTATATCCTGTACCATCAAATACTTGTACATCAATAGCTCTTGTTAATACATCTTTATATTGAAATGTAACACTTCTATTTTGTTCGTCGTACTTCACTTCAAAAAGACTTGGATATGTTTTTGATATTGTGGCTTCTTCTTCAAACGGTTTATTTCTACCTGCTGAACCTCTTATAATGATTTTTTGACCGATTTTTTCTCCTATGTTATCTTTTAGATTTGTAATGTCTTTTGGATAAATTGCTATTCCCATAATATCACTACTTTCTAGTTATTATTTGGATTTCTGTCGCAATTATATCAGTTTTGGTGTAATTTGTCAAAAAAA
>JAISHG010000079.1 GCA_031262685.1 Lachnospiraceae bacterium
TCTTTAATAAAGCTAAAAGAAAAGCCATTACTAATAGATAAAAACCATAAATTTATGGCAATAATCCCTGCGCACAATGAACATCAAGTAGTAAAAAATCTAATAGAAAGTTTGAAAAAACAAAACTACCCTAAAGAATTATACGATATATATGTAATAGCAGATAATTGTACAGATAATACAGCTGAAATTGCAAGAAATGCAGGCGCTATAGTATTAGAAAGATTCGATGAAGAGAAAAAAACTAAAGGATATGCACTTCAATGGTTTTTAGCAAAACAAATAGAAGAAAAAGCAGATTACGACGCTCTTTGTATATTCGATTCAGACAATATCGTAGATTCAGAATTCTTAAAGGCAATGAATAAAAAACTATGTCAAGGCGAAGAAGTAGTTCAAGGATATAGAGATATAAAAAACCCTACAGATAACTGGATAACAGCAGGATATGCAATATTTTATTGGACAATGCACAGATTTTACCATTTAGCAAGATATAACTTAGGGTTATCTCCACTTTTAAATGGAACTGGCTTTATGGTTAGATTTGACTTGGTAAAAGAAGAGGGATGGAATACAAAAACACTTACAGAAGATATTGAATATTCACTAATAAATATTGCAAAAGGTAGAAAATTAGGTTGGTCTACAGAAGCAATAGTCTACGATGAGCAACCATTAAAGTTCAGTCAGTCATGGAAACAAAGGGAAAGATGGACAGTAGGGCATCTGCAGTGTATGAAATACTACACTAAAGATTTAGCACGAGGAATAAAAGAAAATAAAACTCTAATGAATTTTGATGGATTTTTATATGTACTTGGAATTCCAATGATGATTATTACTTTTCTTTTATTAGCAGTAAATTTTGCAATATATTTTGTAGGTAATATGAGTGGTTTAGATTTATTCTTTAGTTGCGCAAAATATTTAGTAGCAACATTTATACTACCAATACTTACAGCACTACTTATTATGCTACTAGACAAAAGACCAATAAGACCAATGATAAAAGGACTATTGTGTTATCCGATTTTCATGGGATCATGGATACTGATAAATGTAAAAACGTTAATTAAACCAGATACAAAATGGGAAAAAATCACTCACGATAGAGATGTTAAAATTAATGAAGTTTTATGAAAAAACGAGGATGCCCAAATTATAGTTTAGGGCATTTTCTTCAAAAATAGGGAGATAAAAATGATAATAGATTCGAAACTATTGGTAGATCAAAAAATAAAAGTATATGCATTTGTTGGTCCATCTGGGACAGGGAAGAGTTATAGAGCCCAGATGGTAGCTAGCGAAAAAGGAATAAACTTTATAATAGATGATGGACTTCTAGTTAAAGAAAACGAAGTAATAGCTGGAACATCCGCAAAAAAAGCAAGTACAAAAGTTGAAACAGTTAGAAGAGCAATATTCCTAAGAGTAGAAGAACAAGCAGAAATACGAAAAGCATTAAAAAAATATAAAGCAGACAAAATTCTTTTACTAGGAACATCAGACGATATGGTAAGGAAAATAGCAGAAAATTTGGGATTACCTAAAATTTCTGAAACAATATATATAAAAGATGTAGCAACAGAAGAAGAAATGCAAACAGCAAAAAGAATTCGTCAAACAGAGGGAAAGCATGTAATTCCAGTACCGACATTTGAAATAAAAAAAGATTTTTCTGGATACATGCTAGATCCACTACAAATATTTAAATCTAAAGGAAAAAATGCAAAGCCATATATATCTGAAAAATCTATAATAAGACCAACATTTAGTTATCTGGGGAATTTTAAAATATCAGATACAGTATTTAGACAAATAGTAGAACATGTGGCAAAAAAAGTGCCTGCCATACATCAGGCAAGCAAAATTAGAATAGATAACTATCCAAATGGTATGTACGTTTACATGGAAGTAGTTGTAGTATATGGGTATAAAATAGCCCAAGAATTACACGAATTTAAAATAAAGTGTAAAAAAGAAATAGAAATGTTAACAGCTATGAACGTAGAAACAATAGATATTGTAGCAAAAGGTATATATATGGATAAATAGAAAAGGAAGAGGCTTTTGGAATTATTAGGACAAGTAGAAGAAATAATATATCAAAATGAATTAAACAGCTATACAATAGCTGTTTTAGAAACAGATGAAGAAGATATTACAATTGTGGGATATCTTCCATTTGTTTTAGTCGGAGATTTTTTAAGTGTTACAGGAGACTACGTGGAACATCCAACCTATGGGATGCAGTTTAAAGTTCAAACATTTGAAAAAAAGCAAATAGAAACAGTAGAAGCCTTAGAAAAATATTTGGCTAGCGGAATAATAAAAGGTATAGGGCCAGCAACTGCAAAAAAGATCGTAAAAGTTTTTGGCAAAGATACCGTAAATGTGTTTAAAACAGAGCCTTATAGACTTGCTAGTATAAAAGGAATATCAGATACAAAAGCAGTGGAAATTGCAGAAGAGTTTAATGAGAAATGGGACATGTGGAAGATTGTAGGATACCTAGAGCAATTTGGAATAGGGGCATCTAATAGTCAAAAAGTATATAAAAGTTTAGGAAAAAACGCAGTAGAAGAGATAGAAAAAAATCCATATGTTCTTTTAGATATAGCTTATGGAGTGGATTTTAAGCAAATAGATAATACAGCGCTAAAACTAGGAATATCTGTAGACAACGAAAAAAGAATAGAAAGTGCAGTAAAATATAGCTTATCAATCGTAAGCTATAATGGGCATACGTGCGTATTAAAAGAAAATCTAATAAAATTTGTACAAGACTTAACTGGCGTGGACGAACTGTTAATCGAAACCTCTATAATAAATCTAAATGTAAGAGAAGAAATTATTATAGAAAAAAGAGAAGAATACGAATGGGTTTATTTATATGCTTTCTATAAAGCAGAAGATAATATTGTAAAGAAACTAATTACTCTAAAAGATGCAAAGAACATTAAAAATGTGAATAAATTTGCAAAGCAAATACAAGAACGTGAAAAAGAGTATAAAATTGTTTTATCAGAAAAGCAGCA
>JAISHG010000132.1 GCA_031262685.1 Lachnospiraceae bacterium
TGCTTATCGATTTTCGTGTTTATGATTAGTTTTGGAAACTGGTCTAATGAGGAAATAGTAAGAGGAGTAAAGGAAGTAATACTAAGATATGATGCAAACGGAGGAATTAATGCACCATCAGCACAAATAAGAATTGAAGGAGAAAACCTAGTAATAGCAGACACAAAGCCTGTTAGAGAAGGATATAAATTTGTAGGATGGTCAACAGAAAAAGATAGTGATGAAGTTAGCTATTATCCAGGCGATATATTAGAAGATGATGTAGATATACTTTATGCAAAGTGGGAAAAAGTGGATGAAGAAGATATAGAGCTATTGGAACCAGAAATTAATACAGACATTGTAATACAAGAGACACCAAGCGCAACACCTAAAGTAGAAGTAATAGCAGAAGCGAAAGAAGAAAAAATTAAAGTAACGATAACATTTAGAATAGACGAAAGAAATTCAACAACAAAAGAAGTGATATACAAAGAAAAATATGGAGAATTACCAATTCCAGAAAAAGATGGATATGATTTTGAAGGATGGTATTTAGATAAAGAATATAGAGAGGAAATAACATCAGAAACAATTGTAGAAAACAAAGAAGCACATGATGTATATCCAAAATGGACAGCAAAAACATATGAGGTATCATTTGAATTAAATGGAGGTGCAGGGGCAGGTGCCCTTGTTCGTCCTGTTTCTGTAATATATGATACAGCATATGGAACATTACCAAATGTAGAAAAAACAGGATATACATTTAATGGTTGGTATTTAGATAATGAAACATTTAAAAACAGAATAGATGGCAGTAGCATAGTAAAAACAGCAGGAAACCATACGTTATATGCAAAATGGGTAGCAAATGAATATATAGTAGTATTTGAGTTGAATGGTGGTATGACTCAAGGAGGAACTTCAACAATAGACCCAATAAAAGTAGTATACAACAGTGCATATGGAGAGTTACCAATAGCAGTAGCAAAAGGATATACATTCGATGGATGGTATTTAGATAACGAGACATTTAAAGAAAAAGTAACAAAAGAAACAATAGTAAAAAAAGCAGAATTACATAGGCTATATGCAGGATGGAAAATAAATAAGTATGAAGTAACGTTTGACTTAAATGGTGGCGTAATTAATGGAGATGACTCGGAAAAAATAAATGTAACATACAATTCTGAATATGGAGAATTGCCAGAAGTAGAAAAAGAAGGATATACATTTAATGGTTGGTACTTGGATAACGGAACATTCGAAAACGAAATAACAGAAGATACAATTTTAGATATAGATGAAAACCACACCATATATGTAAAATGGATAGCAAATGAATATGAAGCATCATTTGAATTAAATGGTGGTGTAGGCGTGGCTGACCCTATTACTGTAACATACGATACCGCATATGGAGAATTACCAAGTCCAACAAAAGAAGGATATACATTTAATAGTTGGCATTTGGATGATGAAACATATGGAAACAGAGTAGATAGTAATAGTATAGTAAAAACAGCCGAAAACCACATACTATATGCAAAATGGATAGCAAATGAATATGAAGTAACATTTGAATTAAACGGCGGTGCAATTATTGGAGACGATTCTAACAAAACTGATGTAATATATGATGCAACATATGGGGAATTGCCAGAAGTAGAAAAAGAAGGCTACACGTTTGATGGATGGTATTTAGACAATGGAACATTTGAAAATGAAATAACAGAAAATACAAGCGTAGATATAGCAGAAAATCATACATTGTATGCAAAATGGATAGTAAACGAATACGAAATAACATTTGAATTAAGTGGCGGTTCAATTATTGGCGGTGATTCTAACAAAACGAATGTTACCTACGATGGTGAATATGGAGAGTTGCTAGGGGTAGAAAAAGAAGGCTACACGTTTGATGGGTGGTATTTAGACAATGAAACATTTAGTAATAGTGTAGAAAGTAATACAATAGTAAAAACAGCAGAGAACCATACGTTATATGCAAAATGGGAAGCAAATGAATATGAAGTAACACTTGAAATACATGGTGGTACAATTATTGGCACTGGATCTAATAAAATAGAAAAAATATATGATAGTGCGTATGGAGATTTGCCAGATGTAGAAAAAGGCGGCTATACATTAGATGGATGGTATTTAGATAATGGAACATTTGAAAATGAAATAACAGAAGATACCATTTTAGAAATAGCAGAAGATCATACAATATACGCAAAATGGGTAGCAAACGAATATGAGGTATCATTTGAATTAAATGGTGGTATCATTTCAGTTGATGATATTAATAACGACGAAGGGTCAAGCACAGCTAATCCAGTAGAGGTAACATATGATGCAACATATGGGGGATTACCAGATGTAGAAAAAGAAGGCTATACATTCGGAGGATGGTATTTAGATAATGGAACATTTGAAAACGAAATAACAAGAAATACAGTTTTAGATATAGCTGAAGACCATATATTATATGCAAAATGGGTAGCAAATGAATATGACATATCATTTGAATTAAATGATGGTGTAGGTTTAGCTGAACCTATTACTGTAACATATGATGCAACATATGGAACATTGCCAAGTGTAACAAAAGAAGGTTACACATTTAATGGTTGGTTTTTGGATAACGGAACATTTAAAAATAGAATAGTTAGTAATAGTATAGTAAAAACAAGCGAAAATCATACACTATATGCAAAATGGATAGCAAATGAATATGAAGTAACGTTTGAATTAAATGGAGGCACTGTGGTATCTGCAATTTCAGACGACCCTATTATGGTAACATATGATGCAACATATGGGGAATTACCAACATTAGAAAAAGAAGGCTATACATTTAGAGGCTGGTATTTAGATAATGGAACGTTTAACAATAAAATAGAGAGTAGTTCAATAGTAAAAACAGATGAGAACCATATGCTATATGCAAGATGGGGCGTAAACAGATATACAGTATCATTTGAATTAAATGGAGGTGTAGGAGTAGCCGAACCTATTACTGTAACATATGATGCAACATATGGAGAATTACCAATTGTAACAAAAGAAGGATATACCTTTAATGGTTGGTATTTAGAGAATTCATTTGTAAATATAGTAACAAGTAATTTGGTGGTAACCAAGACAGAAGAACACACACTATATGCAAAATGGATAGCAAATGAATATATAGTATCATTTAACTCGAATGGAGGAAGTGGTGCAGAACAAAAATTAGTAACATATGATTCTGCATATGGAACATTACCATCTCCAACAAAAACAGGATACACATTTGAAGCATGGTATTTAGATAGTTCACTTACAAATAGAGTAACAAGTACATCAATAATGAATACATCAAGAGCACATACGTTATATGCGGGATGGATAGCAAATAAATATGAAGTATCATTTAGCACAAATGGAGGAAGTGCAGTAGCATCAAAAGAAGTAACATACGATTCTTCATATGGAACACTATCAAATTCAACCAAAACAGGATATACATTTGAAGGATGGTACAAAGAAAGTTCGTTAGTGAATAAAGTAACAAGTAGTTCAACAGTAACAACAGCATCAAACCATACATTATATGCGAAATTTGAACCAATAAAATATACAGTATCATATAGTGCAAATGGAGGAACAGGAGCACCAAATAGCGAACAAGCTGCCTACGATTCTACATATACATTAAGTAGTACAGTACCAACAAAATCAGGGTATACATTCTTAGGATGGGATACAAATGAAGGTGTAACAACTCCAGCTTATAGTGCAGGAACAACAAATAGAATAACCATAAAAGGAGCAATAGCGTTACATGCAATATGGAAAGCAAATACATATACAGTAAGCTTTAATACAGATGGAGGAACATTAAGTGGAAGTACAAGTATAACAGTAACATATGGTTCTACATATGGAAGTCTGCCAACAGCAACAAAAACAGGATACACATTTAGTGGATGGAGATATAGCTCTAGTAGTATAACAAGCAGCACTATAGTAAGTGTAGCATCAAACCATACATTGGTGGCAGCATGGACAGCAAATACATATACAGTAACATATGAAAATAATGGAGGAACAAACAGTAGTACCAGTAAGCAAGTAACATATGGAAGTTCATATGGAACATTAGCTACACCAACTAAAAGAGGATATGATTTTGGTGGATGGTATACAACAAGTAGCTTAACAGGACGAGTAACAAGTAGTTCAACAGTAACAACAGCTGCAAATCATACACTATATGCAAAATGGACAGAAAAAATATATACAGTAGTATACGAAAACACATATACAACAATAGCTAATGGAAGTGCAACATATGGAAGTACATTTGGAACATTACCAACACCAACAAGAAGTGGATACAAATTCTTGGGATGGTATGCAACAAGTTCATATTCGGGACAAATAACAAGTAGTACAATAGTTTCTAATTCTTCAGTAGCTTTAGATGATACAAACAATACAGTAAAACTATACGCAAAATGGGAAGTATCAAATTATATAGTAACATTCTATGCATATGGAACCACATGGACGCAAAGTGTACAAATAGGTACAAGTTTAAGTTTATCTACTACAGATACAAATGCTATATTAGCAAAAGCATATGCACAAAGCGGAGAAACCTTTGTGGGATGGACAACGAGTGCTTTCTACAGTGCAACTACAACCCAGCCAACATTAGCAAGTTCAGTTAGTTCAGCAGGATACTTATATGCAGTGTACAGATATTCAAATGTAAGTTACTCGACGCAAGAATTTGATGTAAGTACATATAATAGTCTTATAACAGCAGGAACAATAACTCTTACAGCAAGTGGAAATGTAAATGTATCAATCGAGACAGGAGTTGGAGGAAGTTGGCTTACAGGAAGTGATAGTTCTATAAGTGCACCAGAGCCTAGAGGATTTTCGGTACCAGGATTTATGACTAATAGAAGCAGTTATGTAAATGCATTACAACAAACATGGATAGGATCAGATGCATGGCAGTGGAATTATTGTACATTTTCTCCAGGCGCTACAAGAGTTACAGTGGGATCTAGCTCTAATAGATTAGACAATTCAGAAGGTTCACTAGTTGGCAATGCAGGAGACACAATTACAGTGTATATAAATAATGTAAGAAATGCTAGTTATGATGGAAGAACAGAGATTGTATATGTAGTTACTGTTCAATATCCAACTTCAAGCGGATATAAATATAGAATCTTTGCAATTTAAGATATTTCATAGAAAGGAGAATGACTTAGAATGTCGTTCTCTTTTTTGACTCTCTACTTTTTGTAGACAATAATTGTGATTTAGTATATTATATCTTAGAAGGAGCTCTGATTTTGTGCAAGAAAAATTCGAAACTTTAAGAGAAAAATATAATACTTTCATATATCGTAGTTACGAAATAACAAGCGAGAATAACAAACTAAAAATAAAATATGAATTTGAGATACTAAATTTGGCTAAGTTTGAACCTCAAATTGAAATAGAGAATATAGATTTAAAAAGTATAGATAATGATTTAGTAAAAAACATAGTTTTTAACCTAGGGATGGTAGAAGTAATAAGCTATTGGAAATGTGTATGTTCACCTAATATAGTAGTAGAATGCGGCGTTTTAGATAACTATCAAAAAGAATGGTTTACTAAGCTTTTTTACTATGGAATAGGCGAATTTAGATATGTAAATAATATAAAAATATCTATGAATGAACTTGTAAATATTAAATGTGTGGGCGCTACGTCTAATAATGCCCATGTAGGGGCAGGTCTTGTGCCTGCCCAACAGGAGCGAAACGGTAACCTAATTTTAGTTGGCGGAGGAAAAGATTCTGTAGTAACCCTTGAAACATTAAAAAAAGACACACAAAACAATTTGTGCTTAACTGTAGGGGCAAAAGCACCTTCTTTAGAGTGCATTACACTAGCAGGGTACAAAGATAATCAAATTATAAAAGTGAATAGAACTATAGATAAAGAGCTTTTAAAGTTAAATAGCGAAGGATTTTTAAATGGACATACGCCATTTTCGGCACTACTTGCGTTTATTTCATACTTTGTAGCATACGTAAGCGGTAAAGAATATGTGGTTTTATCAAACGAATCAAGCGCAGAAGAAACAAATATAAAAGGAGATAAAATCAATCATCAATATTCTAAAAGCTATGAATTTGAACAAGATTTTAGAGAATACGTAAGCAAATACTTTGATGATTCTGTTAAGTATTTCAGCCTTTTAAGACCTATAAACGAGCTTCAAATTGCGGAGATATTTTCAAGGCAAACTAATTATCATAAAGTGTTTAAAAGTTGCAACGTGGGAAGTAAATCTGTTCCATGGAAATGGTGCTGTAGCTGCCCAAAATGCTTATTTGTTTTTTGCATTCTAAGTCCGTTCTTATACAAAGAAAATTTGGTAGATATTTTTGGAGAAGATTTATTCGAAAAACAAGAATTGCTAAAAACTTTTATAGAGCTTTGTGGATATGGCGAAACCAAGCCATTCGAATGTGTAGGTACATTCGAAGAAGTGAACTTTGCAGTTAGCACTACAATAGTTAGATTAGAAAAAGCGGGAAATCAATTGCCATATTTATTAAAATATTACAAAGAAAATTATAATTTAGCAGATTTAAACATAGATTTATTAAGCCAGTATAACGAGAATAATAACTTAGATGCGGAGTTCGAAGATTTATTGAAAGGACAGTTAAATGCTAGATAAATTATTAAATTATTTAAGTGATAAAAAGATACTAATTCTAGGCTTTGGACTAGAAGGCGTATCTACATATAAATTTTTAAGAAAAAACTTTAGCCAAATGAATATAACAATAGTAGATATCAAAGAAAATTTTGACTGCGATAACAAAGAGTTGAAAGAAGATAGCTTTGCACAGTGCATATATGGAAATACATACTTAGAACACCTTCAAGAGTATGATTTAATACTAAAATCTCCAGGAGTGTCTTTAAAAGATGTAGATATATCTGGTTTTGAGGATAAAATAAAGAGTCAATTAGAACTACTTTTGGAGTTTGTAGACGTTTTTACAATTGGGATTACAGGGACAAAAGGAAAGAGCACCACAAGTTCTTTAACATATGAAGTTCTTAAAGAGCAAAACAAAGATGTAAAGCTACTTGGAAACATTGGAGTGCCTGTGTTTGAGAAGATAGATGAGATAAATGAAAATACAGTATTAGTGTTGGAATTGTCTTCTCATATGCTAGAATTCGCTAAAAAAGCGCCTAATATAGCCATACTTTTAAACATATATGAAGAGCATTTAGATTACTATAAAACTTTAAATGATTATATAAATGCAAAGATGAATATAGTTAAATATCAAACTGAAAAAGATGTTGCCATATTAAATATAGATAATGAAATTATTAAAAATAATGTATCAACATGCAGAGCCGATGTAATTAAAATAAGCATAAATAGCGGAGTAGATGCCGATTTTTATATTGAAGATGGATACATTTGGGGTAACGGGGTTAAACTGTACGATATAACGCAAAATCGAAATCTGCTTGGAAATCATAATTTGAATAATATTATGTTTGTTTTGGCGGTAAGTAATATAATGGATTTGAATATTGAAAAAACTATAGAAACAATAAACACTTTTAAGGGTTTAGAGCATAGAATGGAGTATGTGGGAGAAGTTGACGGCGTAAAATACTATAACGATTCTATAGCAACCATTCCAGAGTCTACAATATGCACGTTGGAAGCAATAGAAAATGTAGATACACTAATTGTTGGCGGGAAAGACAGAGGAGTAGATTTAGAAGGGCTAATAGAATATATAGAAAAAAGTAGTATAAAAAATGTTATATGTATGCCTAAAACTGGGGAATATATAGAAAAGGGTATAAAAAAAGACGGAAAAGAAATAGTATTAGTAAATACTTTGGAAGAAGCGGTGTATAAAGCAAAGCAGCTAACCGAAAAAGGAAAAACATGTGTGTTATCACCTGCCGCATCTAGCTATGGATACTTTAAGAATTTCGAAGAACGCGGAAGACTATTTAAACAATATGTAATGAATTAGGTAGATTGCAAAAACAAAATGCAGTAATATACGCGATAAGTATTGACTTTTATTGTTAATGAGTAGTATAATATCAAAGTTATCGCGGGGTGGAGCAGTTGGCAGCTCGTCGGGCTCATAACCCGAAGGTCGATAGTTCGAGTCTATCCCCCGCAACCAAAAGTCAGTAGCACTTCAGAAATATCTGGAGTGCTATTTTTACGTTTGACCACCTAATTTGACCACAACCTAGACGAAAAATAAAAAACTTATAAGAATATCAAGAGGAACATATAGAAGTTACGAAGATATGGAAGATATTTTTTATGAGCATTTATCTAAAAGTAAATATGCTAGGTATTCACATGCTACTGCTTTATATTTTCATAACTTTTCAGATAGAACACCAATACACTTTGATATAATATAAAGTACGTATATATCAAGGCTTTCACAAATACTGTTTAACTTGATGGTAACTTGACTGTACAAAAATTTACTTTAATTTCATACTTAGAAATCTAAAAATCAAGTACGAAATTCAATTATTCACCGTAAAAATATGCTAAACAACAAAACTACCCGCTTTTGTCAACAGAAAGCGGGTAAAAGTGCTGTTTTACTTTTGAATCTAATGCTGTGTACTATCTACTTTCGTTCTTAATGTTTTAACACTATTTTTTCCATCAATATTGGTGATATATATAGAACCATCATTTCGAGTAATATATATTTTGTTATTTGGTATTGCATGTAGTCGTTGTAAAACTATATCATCAAGCAAATTTTCACGATTACCAGTAGAAATTACAGTTATTTTTTCTCTTAACTTATTTTTTTCCGAAAATATAACATTTAAAAAATCCTGACTAGTACTGGTATCAGAACCATGATGTGCTACTTTTAAAACGTCAATAGAATCCCATGCTACAGTTTTTTCTATTTTTTGTTCAATATCACCAGTAAATAAATATTTTAAGTTTTCATTTTCAAGTTCTATTACAATAGAATCATTATTGGGATTACTTTCGATATTTGAAACGTATCTTATAATAAAGGTTGAATCTCCTAAAATGAATTTAGTATTGGTATTAGGTTCTTCATAAGTACAGTTTTTATTGGCAATTGTTTGTAATAACTCATTATATTCTACATTTTCTTTTGATGAATCTGTTCTAGTTAAATAAATATCTTGAATATCAAAATTATCCACTATGTAATTCATACCACCTATATGATCTTCGTGTTCATGCGTACCTACTAAATAATTTATTTTGCTAATACCTAGTTCTTTCAAGTATTCTACAATATATTTTCCATCTTCATCATTACCAGAATCTATCAAAATAATATCTTTATCATCCTTTATCAAAATGCAATCTGCATTCCCAACATCAAAATATATAATTTGTAAATTGCTTTCATCTGCTATTGCAAAATCTTGAGGTAATTCTCAAATCGTCAACTTAGCATAGTTACTAGTAGTATTATCAAGATTATTATTTGAAAATAAGAGAACTAAAATTATAATTAATAATTCAATTAGTATATATATAATTTTTTGTGATTTTTTCATTTCGTATCCCTTTCATTCTTAAAGTTAAAATGTTATAATTATTTTTGCTTTTCCCATTATATTACAAAAATATCTTTTTGGAAAGGAGGATTAAACTTGTTTCTAAAATTTAATCCAATAAGAGAATTTTCTCTTGAAAAATCTAATAATATTTCTAATTTTGTCAAAAGTTTTTTATCTGAATTACAAGATTATTTCAATAAACCTAATATCAATCCCATACTTAGTAAAGATAACTATTATATTGACCGATTTGAAAAAGAATGGGCGGTTTTAATTAACAAACGTACACATCAATCGTTTTTTGTTTCCAAAGATGAGTTTCCAAAAGAAGTAACCGATTATGATCCAATTAGAATCGAAAACAATAAATTTGTTATTGATATACCGCCCCTTTAATTTTATCATCCTAAATTTTACCAATATTTCTTGGGGAGATTTTGGGAAGGTAGCTCCCCAAAAATGACCCTATTTTTCAAAAAACCACCTAAAAGTAAATTCCTTAAAAGTGCTTAAATACCAATAAAAACCTAAGATTTCAAAAACACACAAATTACATTATGTAAACTCTCATAACCCGAAGGTCGATAGTTCGAGTCTATCCCCCGCAACCAAATTGGAACTTTTTGCACTAATTATCATACATTACTACACAATATCATAAAGTGCTAAAAGTACCGAAATAACTACCTTTTACAGGTGGTTATTTTTTTGCCATTTTATCACGAAGTATCACAGAAATATATAGAATATCTTGGGTGTTGCAGTAAATTTGCAGTAAAAAAAGAATTTCCCACACTACTAATATATGCAAGCAATTATGATTATTCGCCGTAAAAATATGCAATTTTCAAAAAAATACTGTCCAAAAATATGCATTTTCCTTAATGCAAAGTGTCCAAAAATATGCAAAAAAGTCTTGCTATTATAAAAATCAAATGTTAAAATGGTTAAAAATACTGATTTTAAGGAGATTTTATGTTAAAGAGAAAAGTATATAGTGTAATTGA
>JAISHG010000089.1 GCA_031262685.1 Lachnospiraceae bacterium
TACAGGTTCGATTCCTGCCAGCTGCACCAGTACAATGTGTCTTACTCTGTACCACTCTGTCCTACTGTGTCCTACCGTTTTGAGTTCACTCATAAACGTGATTGAACAGCAAAATTATAACAGAAATTGGGTAAAATGAGTAATTTTATATAAAAAATTGCATAGATGATAAAGTGCTTGATAATGAGAGTTGAACTGTGAAATACATAGAAATACAATGAAAACCAAAGAAGAGTAATCAAGAAAAGAGCGTAAAACTTTAAAGAACCAAAAAGGAGAGGAATAGTGGCAGAAGATTTAAATAAATTATCAAAGGAAGAGCTTATCGAATACATTAACTCTTTAAGAAAACAATTAAGTAGTGAAAAATACGGATTATATTTTGATAGAAAAGCTACTCCAGAAGATGTAGTTGAAAAATGTAAAACAAATATCCCTTTTTTGGAGCACATAGCAAACAAAGATATATTAACAGATAAGACCAATAAAAAATATGCAAATAATGTTCTTATAGAGGGGGATAATTTTGAAGTTCTTTCAACTCTAAATATGATTTATCCAAATGGTGTCGCGGATGTTATTTATATTGATCCACCATATAATACCGGAAACAATGATTTTACTTACAATGATAATTTTGTTGATAATTCAGATTCATACAGACATACAAAATGGCTAAATTTTATGGAAAAAAGGCTAAAACTTGCAAAAGAACTACTTAAAGATGAAGGCATGATATTTATTAGTATCGATGATAACGAATTTGCACAATTAAAACTTTTGTGTGACGCGATTTTTGGAAACCAAAACTATCTTACTGATTTTATATGGATTAATAATTTGAAGGGAAGACAAATAAGTGTTGGTGGAGCAGTCAAAACATATGAACACATTATTTTATATTGCAAGGACGTCCAATATGCTTATACATTTTCTGGGAATATTAAAGAATTACAGGGAGATATGCCTCTGATCTATAAATCTAAAGAATACGAGCCATACGAGGATGAAAGAGGAAAATATATCATAAAAAATGAGTTATATAATACAAATTCCGCTTTTAATGAAGAAACTCGTCCTAATCTTGTTTTTAATATATGGTATAACTCAAACACTGATGAAATTAAATTTACAAATATCAATGAAGAAGATATTTCTGATTTGGATTATATTAAGATTACCCCACACAGAAATGCAGATGGCGAACATTTATACCATGCATGGCGTTGGAGCAAAGAAAAAATCATTAATGAACAATATAATCTTCTTTTCCAAGATATAGATGGGAAAACATATAAGATTTTTACAAAAATACGCGATATTTACTCAACGAATATAAAAGATATTATTACAGATTCTACTAATGGAAATAGTGAATTGAATGACATAATCGGAAAAGGTTTATTTAGTTACCCTAAGCCAGTAAAACTAATTAAGCGACTTATTAGTTTCTCTGAAAACAAGAACAGTGTGGTTTTAGATTTTTTTGCTGGTTCTGGCACAACTGCACAAGCAGTTCTAGAATTAAACAAGGAACAAGAAGACAGCAACCGAACGTTCATTATAACAACTTTAAATGAAGTTTCTGATGCCGTTTTAACTACATATTTAAGAACTGAAGGTTTATTGCCTCAAAAGTCAACAAAAAAACAGTTATCTTCGTATAAATTATCTAACGAATATCAACAACTCATAAAGAGTGATGATTATTTTGATTTGGGAATAATTAATAGGGTTACTTATGAAAGAATAAAACGAATTCTAAATGGAACTGCAAAAAAAGGAAAGTATAATAGTACTAGTTTAACTGGCAACTTAAGATTTTTTAGAACACGACATTTGGAAAGCGCATCTTCTAAGGATCAAAATAAATATAATCTTGTAGAAAAAGTAAATGGTTTATTGTGCTTTTTAGAAGATTCATATGATGAATTTGACAAAGGTAATGGGTGGACCATCTATTCAAGTAATGATAAGTCAAGATATTTAGGTATTTTTACTGATTATTTTTCAGAAAATGAGTTTTCTTGTTTTCTTAACCATCTTAAGGATGTCAAAGGTGAAATAATCATTTACTCCTTCTCTCTAGATAATAATGTAGACAAAAATATAGAAGAGATTGTTGAAGAAAATTTAAGCAATGCAATAGTAAAAGCTATTCCTACTAAAATATATGAAATATATAGAAAGATCATTGATGATGTTAAGAGGGATTATTAATGACTAAAGTACTCAAAGACTATCAAATAGAAGCAATAGAAAATATAATTGTCAGATTTAATGCTTACATTAGTTTTCACGGAAGCAAAATAGGGTTAAGAGCACCTACTGGTAGTGGCAAAACATTTATAATGACAAAATTACTTGAAAGAATTTGTGATGAGCATGAAAATGAACCAATGTGTTTCATATGGGCTTCCATTGGTAAAGGAGAACTTCACAAACAATCTTATCGTTCTGTTAAAAGCGAATTAAATGGGAACCCCGATTGCCAACTTCTAGAACCTTCTTTTGTTTCCTCACATGATGCAATTGACAATAAACAAATTTTATTCGTCAATTGGGAAAAACTCATTACAAAAGATAAAGGTACAGATACTTGGAAGAATTCTTTGATGAAAGACCAAGAAGGTAAAAACTTTCTTGATTTAATTACAGAAACTAAGAACCGAGGAATTAAAATTGTATTAATAATTGATGAATCTCATATCGGTGAAAATGCCGATTCCCATACCTCACAGTTTAGAAATAATATTATTGATCCAGATGTCACATTAATGATGTCTGCAACTCTTCCAGACCAAGATAAAGATGTGGAAATACTGCTAGATGATGCGATTGAAGAAGGAATGATTAAAGAAAACTTATTAGTTAATAAAGGTATCACAGAGGATAGTATTGATGTAGACGATGACTCGCTTAAATTAGTTTTAAAGTATGCTGAAAACAAAAGAAAAGAAATAGTGTCTGAATACACTAAACTAAAAGTTAAAGTAAATCCTCTAGTTCTTGTACAAGTACCAAATACAGAACTTGGTGATGATACAATATCTCTTGTTAAAAACTTTTTACAAGGAGAAGGAATTACAGAAGAAAACGGACTTCTTGCTGTGTGGCTAAATAATTATAAAAATTTTGATAGTGAAAAAATTAAGAAAAATAATAATGAAATTAGATATATGATTTTTAAAACCGTTGTTGATACTGGTTGGGATTGCCCTAGAGCACATATTCTTGTTAAGTTTAGAGATGTCCAATCGACTGTCTCCAAAATTCAAACCATAGGAAGAATACTAAGAACTCCTGAGGCTAAAAAATATAATAATGAGATACTTGATAATGGTTACATCTATACCAACATGGAATATATTGATCCTAGAAATGATGAGTATTCTCCAAATAGAATTAAAAATATTGTGGTCCACATTAAGAAGGATGATGAGGGTAATTCAATCTATAACGGCCTAGGCGGACTAGAGTCATTTTACAAGTCACGACAGAGTTCATATAATAGTGCTGATACTAGAATATGTGACATTATTGATGAAGTTTTCTGTTCTACTTTTAAACTTAAAGAGGCACAGTTGACTAATAAGAGCGATTTAGAACAATATGGAGTTAAAGTATATGATATAGATCAATCATCTATTATGAAAGAAACTGAAACTACTCTACAAGAGTTACAAAGCCAAGGCAGAATAGGTGGTGGTCTATTTAATATGGATGTTAAATCTGCAGATATTGAAATAAGAGGCAAATACGAAACAATTATTTCTCAGCATTTAAATGGACTTGCAAGAGTAAGATCTCTTAGCCCAATAAAGCAAGGAATGGCGAAAACTATTCAAAATCATATTTTTGGAATAACTAGATCCACTTCTCTATCATATACACAATTATTAGTAGTTAAAAATGAAACCATATTTGGAGATATTATTGATAAAGCAACATTGGAATTTAAGACTAAATATCCAGATGCAAACGCAAATGGGAAGTATGAAGAGTATGAAATACAAGACGAAAGAGCATATTCTAGTGAGACATATAAAAAAATAGAATCTAGATTATCTCTATATGACGAGATGTATGTTGAGGAACACGGAACTAGTGAACTTGAACGCAGATTTATTGCTAAACTTGACTCAACTTTCTATAACAAGATTGAATGGGTATGGCACAATGGTTCCGAACCTAATGTTGTTAATTTTGGAGTAATGATTGAAAGTGATGCGCCATCGTTTAGACCAGATTTTATTATCAAATTCAAAGATGGGAGAATAGGTATTTTTGATACAAAAGACCCAGAATATCGACTAGAGGACACAGCGCCAAAAGCAAACGCTTTAGCAAAGTATATTGCTGACTCTAAATTGAAAAAACATAATGTTTTTGGCGGAATAATTGTGGAACATAGCGGCAACTTCTATTTAAACGAATCAAACAATTATAAAACTATTATAGAAGATAGAAGTCAATGGCAATTATTATCAACGAGGTTTTAATATGGCAAAACAAAAGCTTAGTTTTTTTAATAAGAAGGTATTAAAATCATCACTGGCTATCATAAGTGCATATTTCACTATAGCAACAATAGTATTAACTTTCTTAGGTGATTATATAGGAAAAGCTAAGTTATGGATTTTTATTGGTGTCGTCATTATTTCTTTATTAACATATATAATTGTATATTTAATAGCAAACCACTTATCACATATAGATTTAACAATAAATAATTCAACTGTTTCTATTTATTTTGGGGATATTTTTAAAGAAACAGATAATGTTATTGTTCCTTTTAATGAGTACTTTGATACTACTATGGATGAGAATGTTATCTCACCTAATACTTTACATGGGAAATATTTAAGAACATTAAACTCCACTGATACTTTAGATGATGAGATTGAACAGTCCGAAAATTTGAAAGATAGGATAGTTAATACAAACAAAAAAAGAATTGGACTAAAGCAAATTAGATACAGGCTTGGAACAATACTACCAAGAAAAAAATACTTTCTTTTGGCTTTTAGTAAATTTGACGATGAAAATAAAGCCTACTTGCATCAGAATGAATATGTGGAATGTCTTTTGGAAATGTGGGGTCAAATAGATAAAATCTACAATGGTAATACAGTTTGCATTCCCCTGCTTGGAAGTGGCATAACTAGAATGAAAGATAACATAGGGATCACTGATCAAGAGTTGTTAGAAATCATGATATGGAGTTTTAGAATTAGTAAAATTAAATTTACGTACCCATCAAAGGTCAAGATTGTTTTGTATAAAGGTAAGCAAGATAAGATAAATCTGTATCGTCTTAAAGGAGAATAATATGCCACACCATTGTTTTATTAGTTTTAAAAAAGAAGACCAAAAAATTGTAGACAAAATATCTGAGTTGTTAGATGATGAAGATATAAAAAATAAATCTTTAGATGAGTGGATAGATAGCGATGACTTAGATTATGTAATGCAAGTTATTAGAGAAAAATACATGTCTAATACTTCTGTTACAATTTACGTCATAGGAAAACATTCTTCTGAAAATGAAGGTTTTGAAGATGGTTACAACAAACAAAGTTTTGTAATAAGAGAGTTACAGGCTACTTTATACGATGGAAAAAATAATCGTAGAAGCGGTCTTCTTGGCGTTGTTTTACCAGTCATGTATAGTTCGATATATGGTGGAAGTTATCATTGCACCGAGTGCGAATCTGATCACAATATTGTTCGTATGGACGATAATGTTGTAATAAGAGAGTTTGGACAAAATTATTATTTAAAGCCTATTAAAACAGGGTGTAGAAATGTATACAATGAAAACGGAAGATATTGTGTTCTTGTTAAATATGATGATTTCATTAAGGATCCCAACAAATACATTGATGAAGCATATGACAAAACGCAAGAAGAAATAGCAAAATCAGTTCATTGGCGCGATATTGAACATGACTGGGAGGAATAAATATGGTATATAGAACTAAAACATACATTGCTGGTGATTGGGATGGAGATAGCGATGCTATAACACAATTATATAAATGGAAGGAAAGCAATTATTGGAGTTTTGATTTTGTAAATGCACACGATATAACTCAATCAAAAGATTCTAGTTTAAACTGTAGCATTAAAAAATCTTTGACTACAAGACTTGATTCATCAAAAACATTTGTGCTTATCGTAGGCAATCAAACTAATAGCAGGAGAGCTGGGCGATGCAGTTCTTGTTCGCATTATGTTAAGAATTATTTTTATGGTTACTATGTTTGTGAAAAGAATATTACGATGAGTGACAAAAGCTACATCGACTATGAGTGCGACTATGCAATAAGAAATAACTTAAAAATTATTGTTTTATATAACTCAAGCAGAAGAGAGTATTCGTGGTGTCCAGAATCTATTAAGAATATAGGAAAGCACGTTCCTATGACTTCTCACGGTTCTGATGGGAAAGAATATTGGGATTACAAAGCAGTTAAGGAAGCCTTCGAATAAAAATTTCGTACTACTCTGTCCTACTGTGGAATATTCTAAGTCAAAAAAGAGTAATCAACCAAAGAGCGGTAAATACCACTGTGTCCTACTCTGTCCTACTGTGTACCACTCTAGGTCAAAAAAGAGTAATTAAGTAAAAATGGATAAAAAAATCGTGCGCTTAGTAGAAAGTAGAGACACCAGTACAATGTGTCTTACTCTGTACCACTCTGTCGGGGTTGTCCGAAAACCCTAGTTTTTAGACAATTAAATAATGCAATTTTATACTAAATAAAAGAGACCTTCTGTAAAATTAAATTGTTCAAGTTTAATAAATTACAGGAGGTCTACTTTTATGTCTAGACGTAATAATTATAACAACAAAGATCCTTTTTATGTTGAAAAAGGCTATAAGTATTTGTTGTTCCAAAATTTTGATTCCAATAAGTTGTCACCGATGTGCAAGGTAATAAATTATTATGTTGATAAACTCGATTTATCGTGTTTTGAAAAACATAATAGAGCCACAAAAGATAAAGGTGGACGACCTAGGTATTCTTTTAGAGTACTTTTAAAACTATATTTATTGATGACATATAAAGGCTTGTCTTTAAGAAAAGTATCTTTTGAAACATCATATGGAGGCGATATTTCTTATCTACTTGATGGTGACGAAAAATGCCCCTGTAAAAGTACCATAAGTTCCTTTTTATCCATTCTGGACATTTATATAGAGGACATTTTCCTACAGTTTATTAATATTATCTTACAAGAGTTAAATGTTAATATTTCAAGAGTATATTGTGATGGTACTGTATTTGAGGCTTGGAATAACAAACGTATGCTTGTCACATTAGACAGAACCATTAATTCGAACAAAAGATATCAAACAGTATTGTTTTGTGAGGAATCTTCCGAAGAACAAATTCGTATAGCTAAAGAAAAATTGACAAGAAATGCAGAAAGAATGTCATTGTTAACAAAACTAGGCAGAAGTTCTTATGGCTTAAATGATATCGATTCATCCATAATGCAAGATAAAGATAAATCATATATTGCAGGTTATAATGTTCAATATTTTGAAGAAGTTGAATATGGATTAATAATATATGGACATATTTCAAATAAGAATCCAGATGCTTTCCCGTTTATAGAATCACTTGATGGATTAACTAAGAGTCATAAACATATAGAAACAGTAGTGGCTGATGCTGGTTATGTTACTAAGAGAGTAATGGCTGAACTAGCAAAAAGAAAGATACAATTTATTTCTGTTAAAAGAGATAAACAATCACAAGTTGAACAATACTCTGGATATAGGTTAACTGAAAATTACAATGAAATTATATGCCCTCAAGGCGAATTGTTAAAGTCCAAATCTAAACCAAACAGAGTAAGAGATTATACTTCTTTTTATTGTAGGAGACGGTGTGGTAAATGTGATAATTACAAATTTAGAGTTGATTTAATCAAACTTAGATTAGATAGATTGTTAGCAGAAACAATGACTGAAGAGAATATAATGGCTTACAAATTGCGAGCTAATCTATGTGAATCTCCTTTTGGTTTTGTCAAACACAATATGAAAGCGAAAAAATTAAATAGGGTAGGAAAAGACAAAGTAAGAACAATAATGTTCTGTCATATCATACTTTATAACCTATCTAGAATGATAAATATTAAGACTAAAAATTTGTCTAAAAACTAGGGTTTTCGGACAACCCCGCTACTAGTGCGTATAGGCATATTTTGTCCAATTTTGATTTTAAGAAAGCTTACGATAGTTTAAGTAATAGATAGGGATTATAATGATGATAAATAAGACTTGATGTCAATTAGTTTCG
>JAISHG010000013.1 GCA_031262685.1 Lachnospiraceae bacterium
TCTATTTATGCTACTTTTTTAAGGTGCAAGATAGAGTTTTTAAAGTAATAAATAAGGAGAAAAGAACATGGAAGAAAAAATCAGAACACTTTTAGAACAAGCAAAAGCAGAATTAAAAAGCGTTGCAAATATACAAGAGTTAGCAGATTTAAAAGTAAAATATTTAGGTAAAAAAAGTGAATTTACCGCGTTACTAAAAGGCTTGGGAGAATTGCCAGTAGAACAAAGACCTCAAATGGGAAATTTGGTAAATGCTGCGAAAGTAGAAATAGAAGACTTAATTACAGATTTCGAAAACCAAATGCAAGCTAAAGAACTAGAAGAAAAACTTAAAAAAGAGAAAATAGATGTTACTATGCCAAGTAATGTTCAAAAAATTGGTTCCGTTCACCCAATTACAAAAATAATAGACGAAGTAAAAGATATATTTATTGGTATGGGGTACAAAATAGCAGATGGACCAGAAATAGAAAAAGCAGAATACAACTTCGATAAATTAAATACACCTAAGGGGCATCCTGCAAGAGATTTACAAGATACTTTTTACATAACAGAAGATATAGTTCTTAGATCTCAAACTTCTCCAGTTCAAGCTAGAGTTATGGAGACAGAGAAACCTCCAATTAAAATAATATGCCCAGGAACAGTGTATCGTTCAGATTCTGTTGATGCAACACATTCTCCAGTTTTTCATCAAATTGAAGGACTAGTTATAGATAAAAAAGTTACAATGGCAGATTTAAAAGGTACATTAGAAATGTTTGCTAAAAAATGTTTAGGAGAAAACACAAAAATACGATTTAGACCACATCATTTTCCTTTTACCGAGCCAAGTGCAGAAGCAGATGTATCTTGCTTTGTATGTGGTGGTAAGGGCTGCAGAGTATGCAAAGGCGAAGGCTGGATAGAATTATTAGGTTGCGGAATGGTGCATCCAAATGTGCTTAGAAGCTGTAACATTGACCCAGAAGAGTATTCTGGATTTGCATTCGGATTTGGCGTTGAAAGAATAGCAATGGCAAAATACGGAATAGACGATATGAGATTACTATTTGAAAACGATATAAGATTCTTAAAACAATTTTAAAAGGATGGTAGAATAAATGAAAATAGGAATAGAATGGTTAAAAGAATATACAGATATAAATGTAGAGCCAAAAGAATTAGCAGATAAATTAACAATGACAGGTTCAAAAGTGGAATCTATAGAACAAAAAGGAAACGATATAAAGAATGTAGTAGTAGGAAAAATATTAGAAATTGTTAAGCATCCTGATGCAGATAAATTAGTTGTAACTAAAGTAAATGTTGGAACAGAAATAGTTCAAATAGTAACAGGTGCAGAAAATATTAAAGAAAATGATATTGTACCAATTGCAAAAGATGGTTCTGAATTACCAGGAGAAGTAAAAATCAAAAAAGGAGAACTTCGCGGAGTTTTATCTTGCGGAATGATGTGTTCTGTTGGAGAATTAGGACTAAATGTAGAAGACTATCCAGGTCAAATTGAACATGGAATAATGATACTACCACCAAACTATGAAACTTTCTTGGGGATGGACATTGTAGAGGTTTTAAATTTAAAAGAGGATATAATAGAATTTGAAATAACATCAAATAGACCAGACTGCCTTTCTGCAGAAGGGTTAGGAAGAGAAGCGGCAGTAACTCTTGGAGAAGAATTTAAAAATCCACATAAAGATTTAGAAAATATAAACTTGTCAAAAGTAGATGAGATAGAAGGACTAAAAGTAGATATCGAAGCATCAGATTTGTGTTATAGATATGTTTGTAGAGTAGTGAAAAATGTAAAAATTGCCGAATCACCAGATTGGATGAAAAGAAGGCTTATAGCTTGCGGAATGAGACCAATAAACAACATAGTAGATATAACAAATTACGTAATGTTAGAGTTAGGGCAACCAATGCACGCATTTGATATAAACTCAATAGAAGGAAAACGCATATCAGTTAGAAGAGCCAAAGAAAATGAAGTTATAAAAACTTTAGACGGCGAAGAAAGAAACTTGAATACAGAAATGCTTGTTATAGCAGATAAAGCAAAGCCGGTTGCAGTTGCTGGAGTTATGGGCGGAGAAAATTCTGAAATAGAAAAAGATACTAATATAATTGTATTCGAATCTGCTGTTTTTAATGGCGGAAGCGTTAGAATTACAGCTAAAAATCTTGGACTAAGAACAGAAAGTTCAAGTAGATACGAAAAAGGGTTATCACAAGAAAATGCTCTAAGAGCAATAAATAGAGCAGTAGAACTAGTAAAGATTTTAGGTGCAGGTGAGGCAGAAAATTCATACATAGATGTATATCCTACAGAACAACAACAAAATAAAATAGAAATCACTTCTGAAAAAATCAACGATTTATTAGGAACAGAAGTATCTAAAGAAGATATTACAAAAATTCTAAATAGCTTAGACATAAAAGTAGAAGGAAATACTGTAATTCCTCCATATTTTAGACAAGACTTAGAGAATTTAGCAGATATAGCTGAAGAAGTTTTAAGAATATATGGATACGATAAACTAGGAAGCACACTACCATCAGGTGGTATAACACTAGGGTTAAAAAGTAAGGGACAAAAACTAGAAGATGAATTAAGAAAGCTGCTAGTTGGAATTGGATATTCAGAAATATGTACATATGCTTTAATAAATGAAAAAGATTTAAAAAAGTGTAATATATCACAAGGCGATTTACTATACAAAACAATAAACATAAAAAACAAATTAAGCGAAGATTATTCTATGATGAGAACAACAACAGTTCCAAGCATTTTGCAAGCAATATCAACGAATTTTGCAAAGAAGAATAAAGACGTAAATCTATTTGAAATTGCAAGAGTATATAACGATGAAAGTGGTAATATTGAAAAAGGCGAAGTGCCAAACGAGCCACAAATGGTTACTATAGCAGCGTATGGAGAGGGAAAAGATTTCTACACTCTAAAAGGTGATGTAGAAAAAATATTAGAATCATCAAATGTAAAACGATACATGGTTCAAAAAGATGAAAAAAATAAAAGTATGCATCCTCGGAAGAACTGCAAAAATATGTATTGGAAACGACGAGATAGCAGTATTAGGAGAAGTTCATCCTGTAGTAAGAGCAAATTATGGAGTAAAAGAAAAGGTTTATCTTGCATATATTTATTTAGATAAACTTGTGAAATACGGAAAAGAAAACTTAAAATATGTTCCAGTACCAAAATATCCAGCAGTAGAAAGAGATATAGCAATTATTGTAGACGAAGAAATAGAAGTGGCAAAAATAGAGCAAGTTATAAGTAAAAAGTGCAAAAAAATATTAGAAAACATGAAGTTATTTGATGTTTATAGAAGCGAAAAATTAGGAGAAAACAAAAAAAGTATAGCATACTCACTATTATTTAGAGCGCAAGATAAAACTTTAACAGACGAAGAAATAAACGGAGCAATGGATATAATTATAAATGACCTAAATAAAGAACTAGGTGCAGAACTTAGAAAATAAAGGGGAGAATTTTATGATTAAATTTGCTAAAATGGAAGGCTTGGGAAACGATTACGTATATATCGATTGTATAAATCAGAAGATAGAGAGTCCCGAGAAGTTTTCTATTAAAATAAGTGATAGACATTTTGGAATAGGGTCTGATGGCTTAATACTAATACTTCCAAGCAAAATAGCAGACTTTAAAATGAGAATGTTTAATGCAGATGGTACAGAAGCCGAAATGTGTGGAAATGGCATTAGATGCTTTGGTAAATTTGTTTACGATGAAAAACTAACCGAGAAAAAAGACATAAGTGTAGAAACACTAGCAGGAATAAAACTGTTAAACTTAAACGTAGAAAATGGTGTAGTGGAATCTATAAAAGTAGATATGGGGGAGCCTATATTTGAACCTAAATCTATTCCAGTAATATCGGATGAAAACCCTGTAACAAAGTTAAAACTAACTGCAGAAGATAAGGAATTTGTATTTACATGTGTTTCTATGGGCAATCCCCATGCTATTACAAAAGTAGATAATGTAGATAGTTTTGATGTAAAAAAATATGGCTCAGTATTAGAAACAGATAAATGTTTTCCTAACAAATGCAACATAGAATTTATAGAAGTAATAAATAAGAATTTAGTAAAAATGAGAGTGTGGGAACGTGGCTCTGGCGAAACGTTAGCATGCGGCACAGGCGCTTGCGCTACAGCAGTTTCGTGTGTTTTAAATGGACATACAGAAAACAATGTAGAAATAGAACTCCTTGGTGGGGTTTTAAATATAGAATGGAACAGACAGACCAATCATATTTATATGACTGGTCCTGCAAAAACTGTATATAAAGGGGAAATATAGAGATTATTTCTTCTTTTTAAAATTTGGGATAAATATTCTAGCATACATAACAAAAGAAAATATGGCGCAGCCTAGAGCCAAATAGTAAATGTATATATCGAAAGTGTAGTTTAAGTTAAAGTATTTTATAATCATAGATATAACAATTGCGATATAAAATATTACTGTTGCTAGCTTTCCAAACCACTTGCTTGATATTACAAAATTTTTTCCATAAAAGAATATCGCACCAATTACAGAAATTAAATCTCGAATCATAAGTATTATAACTATCCATAGTGGGATAAATCCTTTTATAGATAGTGAAAGTAATACAAAGAATTGTGTTAATTTATCGGCAAGAGGATCGATTAGTTTTCCGAAAATCTGTTATGGCATCGAAATGTCTTGCGATGTAGCCGTCCACAACATCTGTAAGACCAGATACTGTAAGCATAATTAGTGCAAGTATATAATTATCGTCAAATATGAACTTTAATATAATTGGTATTAGAAAAATTCTAACAATTGATAATATGTTTGGTATCTTTTTTAACATATTTACTTTGCATCCCTTTCTTTAGTATTAAATATTAGATTATTATTGCTACAATCAATTTCTAAGGTTTGCCCATCAAGTAATTCGGACTTTAATATTCTTTCTGAAATTTCGTCCTCTATATATTTTTGTATTGCGCGTCTTAGAGGTCTTGCACCATATTTTAAATCGGTACCTTTTTCTAAAATAAATTGTTTTGCAGAGTCGGTGAATTTAAGTATTATATTTCTGTCTTTTAAAATATTTATAGTGCGAAGTAGCATTAAATCTATAATTTTAAGTAAGTCGGCATTGCTTAGGCTATCGAATACAATGATTTCATCGATTCTATTTAAAAATTCTGGTCTAAATGTTTCTTTTAAAGCAGATTCTATTTTAGATTTATCTACGGTTTGTTTACCAAAACCAATTGAGTTAGTATTAAAATTTGAACCAGCATTTGATGTCATTATAATTATGGTATTTTCAAAACTAATTGTATTTCCCTGTGAATCGGTCAGGCGACCATCATCTAAAATTTGAAGTAGTGTGTTAAATACATTTGGATGTGCTTTTTCTATTTCATCGAATAACAAAATAGAATACGGTTTTCTTTTAACTTTTTCAGTTAATTGACCAGCTTCGTCGTACCCAACATATCCCGGAGGAGAGCCAATTAGTTTAGAAGAAGAGTGTGCTTCCATGTATTCAGACATATCTAATCTTATAATTGAATCTTCGCTTCCAAACATTTCGTACGCAAGAGATTTTGCAAGTTCTGTTTTTCCGTACACCAGTTGGTCCAACAAAAATGAATGACGGAGGTCTTTTTTCTGCACCCAATCCAGCACGATTTCTTCTAATTGATTTTGAAACTGCTTCTACAGCAGCAGATTGCCCAATAATTCTTTTATGAAGATTGTTCTCCAAATTTAGTAGTTTAAAGGTTTCTGCTTCTGTTATTTTAGTTACAGGAATTTTGGTTATATATTCAATAACTTCGGCTATATCTTGAACAGTTAAATCTACTAAAGTTAGCTTGCTATTTAATTCAGTTATTTTATCTAAAATAGTGCATTCCTCGGTCTTTAAATTTGCAGCCTTTTGATAATTTTCGGTTGAATCTACCAATAATGCTTCTTCTTTTTCTAGTTCAATTTCTGCTAATCTTTGTTTTAAAATCTCTAACTCGTATAACTCTTTGTTGTTTAAGTTAATTCTAGAACAAGCCTCATCTAAAACATCTATTGCTTTATCTGGCAAGAACCTATCGTGAATATATTTTTCGGACATTTTAACAGTCTGTTCAATAACATTGTCCGAGATATTAACTTTATGAAATTCCTCGTAATATTTTTTTATACCTTTTAGTATATGGATAGAATCCTCTACGGAAGGTTCATCTACAATCACTGGTTGAAAACGTCTTTCTAAAGCAGAATCTTTTTCGATATATTTTCTATACTCTTTTAATGTAGTAGTTCCAATAAGTTGTATATCTCCATTTGCAAGAGAAGGTTTAAGAATATTTGCTGCATTCATAGAGTGTTCCGCATCTCCAGCACCAATGATATTGTGAATCTCATCGATAACTAAAATTATATTATGGTTCGATTTACATTCATCCATAATTCCTTTCATTCTAGCTTCGAATTGACCTCTAAACTGTGTACCCGCAATAACGGCGGTCATATCTAATAAATATACTTCTTTGTTTAAAAGTTTAGTAGGAACCTTTTTTTCGGCAATCTTTATTGCTAATGCTTGAGCAATTGCAGTTTTACCAACCCCGGGTTCTCCAATTAAGCAAGGGTTGTTTTTAGAACGTCTATTTAAAATTTGAACTATTCTTTGAAGTTCGCTGTCTCTACCAATAACTGCATCTAGTTCATTACGCATAGCCTTATTTGTTAGGTTAGTTCCGTATATATCTAGGTAAGTTTTCTTTTTTTCCTTTACCTTTTTTTCTGTTTTTACTTTCTTTGCATCTTGATTATTGTTATAAGAATTGTTTTCGTGTTTGTTTCCAATAAACATGTTTGAAATAATAGATTTAAAAGGAATGGCAGTTTCACCAGTTTCAGTTGTCTCAAAAGTATCAGGATCTATTTTGTCTGATAGATCGTTAAAAATGCTCTCGAGCTGACTGCTCATATCTGTTAGTTCGCCATCTGAAAGATTAGCTTGTTTAGATAATACTTCTAATGGGTCTATGCCAAGCTCTTTGGCACAATTGTAGCACAAACCTTCTAGTTCTGATTTATTACCCATAATTTTGTTAGTAAAAATTACAGCTACATTCTTTTTACACTTTGAACATAACATAAAACAGCGTTCCTTCTTTCTAATAATAATGTATATAATATATTAAAAAATATACTAAGTCAAATGAAAAAGAACATATACCTTGACACACGAAGTATAATATCTTATAATGTACATCGGAAGAGGTGATAATATGCTAATTGCATCAGATTTTATTAGAGGCTCTACAGAAATAATAATACTGGCACATCTTATGAAAGAAGATAGCTATGGATACAAAATAAACAAGTCTATCTCAGATAAAACAAATGGTCAATATGAATTAAAAGAAGCAACATTATATACTGTATTTAAAAGGTTAGAAGATATGGAAATGATTGTGTCGTACTGGGGAGACGAAAATAAGGCAGCGAGGAGAAGGTATTACAAAATAACAGACTTAGGAAAAAAGTTTTACGAAGAAAGTAAAAAAGAATGGGAAGATGCGCAAAATGTAATAGCCCAGTTAATAGAAATATAAAAAAGAGAGGATTGAATAAAATGGAAGAAAAATTAAAAAGTTATGTAGAAAATTTATTTAACGATGTTCCAAAAACAAAAAAAGCGGTAGATTTAAAAGAAGAGATAACATCAAATTTATTGGACAAATTTAATGATTTAAAATCAAGTGGTAAGACAGAAGATGAGAGCTATAAAATAGCAATTGCTAGTATTGGAGATATAGGTGAACTTACGGCAAATTTAAAAGATAAAGTTTCACTAAATTATGAAGGTATAGAAAAGAGTAGAAAGAAAAGTGCTTTACTTATATCTATAGCAGTTGGACTATACATATTTAGTATAATACCAGTGATTGGATTTGGGATGATAGAAGGAAATGATTTTCTAAATTCATTAGGTATAATATTTATGTTTGCATTTTGCGGAATAGCTACAATGCTTATAGTTTATAGTTATATAGCAAGACCAAAATATGAAAAAATAGACGATACAATGGTAGAAGAATTTAAAGAATGGAAATCTTCAAAAGAAAAGAAGAATTTGAAAGTAAAAGGTATTCAATCTGCAATGTGGTGCCTAATTGTAAGCTTTTATTTTATATATAGTTTTACTGTCGGAAATTGGCATATTTCATGGGTAATATTTTTAATCGGAGCAGCAATTGAAGAAATTATTAAGACTGTTTTAAAAGATTAGGAGGAAAAGAAAAATGGTTAAAGTTATTAAAATAGTAATTTTAAGTATATTGGTAATATTTTTAGTAGGAATATTAGTATTTCAAGATAAAATAAACTTTAGTTTTGTAACTAAGTATGATTACTTAGTATTAGATACTGAAATTTCTGCTCAAGATATCGAAAATATAGATATTGAGAGTACCAGACTAGAAATTTTCAAATCTGAAACAGATGAATTTAGAATAATTGAAAGAGCATCAAAAGAAATAAATGAAGATAAAAAAATAGTAATTGAAACAAATAATAATACGCTTAAAATAAAGAATCCTATGAATAGAATTGGTTTTAATATTTTAAATATGGGAACAGTTCAAACTAAGATTGAGTTATACATACCAGAGAAAATATATAACAAAGTATCGTTAAAAACATTAAGTGGAGGTATATCTTTAGAAGAATTAAATTGCAATAATTTTGACGCTAAGTTAACATCTGGAGATGTTGAAATTAAGGACCTACAAGCAAAAGATGCAACATTTGATTTGACTTCTGGAAGTATAAAAATAGATAACATAGTAGCAAATGAACTTATGCTACTTGCTACATCAGGGCAAATGAAAGTGAAGGGAAAAGTAGAAAATATACTAGATATCAATATAACAAGTGGGACTGTAGATGTTGAAACAAGTGTATTAACAAAAGAAATAGAAAGTACACAAACAAGTGGTAAAATAAAAATCTCTATACCAGAAAATGATGGGTTTAAATTAAAATATAATTTAACATCTGGAGATATAGATTCTGACTTTGAATTGGATAACGACATAGGAAAAAAAGGTACGGCAAGATATAAGGATGGCGAAAAAAATATTGTAGTAAATATGACTAGTGGAACTTTTTCGTTAAAAAAGAAATAATACTTCTTTCTAAACTAAAAGTATGATATACTTACAAAAAATGTTTAGGTGTAATTTTAGAAAAATCTCATAAACTTGCACATACTAGAAATTACACGGAAGGAAGTAGAAATAATGAGTAAAAAAAACACAGCTGAAAAATTAAAGAAAAAACTTCATTTCACACCATTTATATCAGATCTAAAAGATTTATTATATAAGTCAGCAGAAAAGTACGAAAAAAGAATAGCATTTAAGTTAAAAGATAAAGATGGAAATATTTATGGAGTTACATACAAAAAATTTAAAGAAGATGTTGTGAGTTTAGGAATTTCTTTAATGAAATTGGGATTAAAAGATGAAAAAATTGCAGTTATGGGAAAGAATAGCTATAAATGGGCTGTTTCATATATGGCATCTTCAATTGTTGGAGTAGTAGTTCCAATAGACAAAGAACTTCATTATAGTGATGTAATCAATTTTCTAAATGCTGCTGAATCTAAGTGTATTCTTAGTGACGACAAATACATTAAAACGCTAATAGAGCAGAAAGAATCCATAAACAACAAGAATATGTTATTTATAAATTTTGATTTGGAAACAGATTCTGCAAATGCAATGTCTTATTCAAAAAATTTAGAGTCTGGAAACGAACTTAGAAAACAAGGAGATACTTCTTTTGATGAAATCAAAATTGACCCAGAAGAAATGCGTATTTTGCTTTTTACTTCTGGGACAACAGGAAATGCAAAAGGTGTATGTCTATCTCATAAAAATATTTCATCAAATGTAATGTCTACGTATGGAGCAGTAAAAGTAAAAAGAAGTGATCAAGTTCTTTCTATATTGCCACTTCATCATACGTATGAATGTACACTTGGATATTTGCTTGTTATATACAGTGGAGGATGCATTGCGTATTGCGATGGACTAAAATATGTGAATAAAAATATAGAAGAATACAGACCAACGCTTTTACTTTGTGTGCCACTACTATTAGAAAAAATGTACAAAAAAATAGAAGATACGGTTTCAAAATCTTTACCTAAAAAGTTTATACATCCAGAAGACTTAATAGGTAAACTTCCAGGAATAATAAAATTAGTAGTAAAACGTAAAGTTAAAAACACATTGGGTGGTAGAATGCGTGCTTTTATAGTTGGAGCAGCGCCACTTAACCCTGCTATTGTAACTTCATTCGGAAAGCTAGGAATTAAGGCTCTGCA
>JAISHG010000026.1 GCA_031262685.1 Lachnospiraceae bacterium
TTTCTGTATCTGTTACCATGTATGGAGATATATAACCTTTGTCGAATTGCATTCCTTCTACAACATCAACTCCTGTTAAAGCTGTTTTAGATTCTTCTATTGTTATTACGCCATCTTTAGATACCTTTTCCATTGCATCGGCTATTAGTGTTCCTATTTCCGAATTATTTGCAGATATGCTTGCAACTCTTGCAATATCTTCCTTTCCGTTTACTGGAGAGCTTATTTCTTTTAATGCTGATACCGCTTCTGAAACTGCTTTATCTATTCCTCTTTTAATTGCCATTGGATCTCCACCTGCAGCAACGTTTTTTACTCCTTCTTTTACCATTGATTGTGCAAGTACAGTTGCCGTTGTTGTTCCATCTCCTGCAACATCGTTAGTTTTTGTTGATACTTCTTTTACAAGTCTTGCTCCAATATTTTCGTATGGATCTTCTAATTCTATTTCTTTTGCTATTGTAACACCATCGTTTGTTATTAGCGGTGCTCCAAAACTCTTATCTAATACTACGTTTCTTCCTTTTGGTCCTAGTGTAACTTTTACGGTATCTGCTAATTTGTTTACACCGTTTAATAAGCTTTTTCTGGCTTCTTCGCCGTTTCTTATATCTTTTGCCATTTAAAATTACCTCCTTATATATTTAAATTTTATAGAGTAGCGCGAGAAGCGCCATGCAAATAATTTTTTCTCCGTCCTGATTGGGCACCTGTGGGCAGGTGCCCCTACATTATTTAATTAACATCTTAATCTACAACTGCAAGGACGTCAGACTGTTTTACAATTATATAATCTGCGCCTTCGTACTTTATTTCCGTACCTGCATACTTACTAAATATTATTTTATCGCCTGCCTTTATATACATTTTTATTTCGTTTCCATCTACATTTCCACCTGGTCCTACTGCAATTACTTCTGCTATTTGTGGTTTTTCTTTTGCACTTGTTGAAAGTATTATTCCGCTTTTTGTTGTTTCTTCTGCCTCAACCATTTTTAGTAAAATTCTATCTGCTAATGGCTTTATCATAAAATTACCTCCCTAAAATAAATTAGCAGTCTTGTTTATCGACTGCTAATAATTTATAACATTTTCATTTCGTTGTCAATATATTTTATACATATTACTTCTTTTTTTGTTTATTACATTTTTTAAAAAAAATACTTCTTATAACTGTAACCACAGTTATAAGAAGTTGGATTAAATATGCTTAAGAAATCTTGATTGTCTGACACTTAACGAGTCTTTCGCCAATTTTTTTAGTATCAAAAGTTTCTTCTATTTTATGCGAATTGTGTTTTTTAGTTATGTACCTTAACATATCTTCAAACTCTTGATCTGCTCGCATTCGTTCCGCCGGAGTTCCATAGAAACTCATACACGTAAAGGTTGTACCTTTCATAGCACATCTCTCCTTTTGTTTTCTAAGATGAAAAACATCATCTTAAATTGTTTAAAACTGTTTACCTTTCTATTTTAACACTTTTTTATGAATTCCTCAATCCCGTTTGTTACATTATTGTATGTTTTACTAATTCTGCAAATAATGGTCCCGGCATATCCGGTCTAGATTTAAACTCTGGATGAAATTGTCCTGCTACAAAAAATTTGTGTTCTGGAATTTCGACTATTTCTACTAGTCTTCCATCTGGAGATACTCCAGAGCATTTTAATCCGGCAGTTTCTAACATTTCTTTATATTTGTTATTGTATTCGAATCTGTGTCTATGTCTTTCAGATATTTCTGCCACTCCATATATTTGTCTAGCTCTAGTTCCTTCTTTTAGCACACATGGATATGCTCCTAGTCTCATTGTTCCACCTTTATTATTTATTCCTATTTGATCATCCATGATATGTATAACTTGATTATTAGTAATTTCATCAAATTCTTGTGATGCCGCGTCTTGCAATCCCAATACATTTCTTGCAAATTCTACAACAGCCATTTGCATTCCTAAACATATTCCAAGGAATGGTATATTATTTTCTCTTACATATTTTATTGCCTCAATTTTCCCTTCTATTCCTCTATTTCCAAATCCTCCCGGAACTACTATTGCCTTTACATTTTTAAGTATCTCTTTTACATTTTCTTTTGTTATTGTTTCTGAATCTATAAATTCCACGTTTACTTTTACATTATTTGCATACCCACCATGTCTTAAGCTTTCTGCTACAGACAAATAGGAATCCTGAAGTTGTATGTATTTTCCTACTATTGCTATGTTTACTTCATTTTTTATGCCTCTTATTTTTTCTATCATTTTTTCCCATTCTTCATTTTTTGCTTCCATTTTGTCTAGGTTTAAATGTTTACATACAGTATTTGCAAAGCCTACTTTCTCTAGGTTTAAAGGCACAGCATACAAATTATCTGCTGTTAAATTTTCTATTACATCTTCTGGCTTTACATTACAAAATAATGCTATTTTTGCTTTCATTGAATCTTCTATAGGCATTTCGGCTCTACAAACTAATATATCTGGCTTTATTCCTAAAGATTGAAGTTCTTTTACAGAGTGCTGTGTTGGTTTAGATTTTAGTTCGTTTGATCCTGCTATATATGGAAGCAATGTCACATGAATGTACAAAACATCTCCTGCTGGTTTTTCTATTCCAACTTGTCTTATTGCTTCTATGTGTGGCAAGCTTTCTATATCTCCAACTGTTCCTCCAATTTCCGTTATTACTACATCCATCTTATTTTCGAAACTATATATACTTTCTTTTATTTCGTTTGTTATATGTGGTATTACTTGTACTGTTTTTCCTAGGTAATCCCCTCTTCTTTCTTTATTTATAACATTTGAGTATATTCTTCCAGATGTTACACTTGAGTTTTTTGTTAGGTTTTCGTTTATAAATCTTTCGTAATGCCCCAAATCCAAATCTGTTTCAGCACCGTCATCTGTTACAAAAACTTCGCCATGTTCGTATGGACTCATTGTTCCTGGATCTACATTTATATATGGGTCAAATTTTTGTATTGTTACATTATATCCTCTGTTTTTTAATAATCTTCCTAATGATGCTGCTGTTATACCCTTACCTAATCCTGATACTACTCCACCTGTTACAAAAATGTATTTTGTGTTCATTTCTATTCTCCCTTCAATACAAAAACAAAAAAATAGATTAAAAAATTACTTTCTTTTGAAGTTTTTTTTTAACCTAAATATTAATATATGTCTTCGTTCGACAAATATTTTACTACTCTAGTAGTATAGCAAATTATTTTTTCCATGTACAGTGTTTTTTGAAATTTATTTTTCTTACATCCACCCAAATAACAAATTCACCAAAGAATCCATTCCAACAAATATTGTCTCTACTATAGGACTCATTATTGTACTTATTATAGATCCTGGCATTATTAACAATATAATAAACACTATATATATAATGCTTTCTTTTTCGTAAAACCATTGTTTTGCATTGTATGGCAAGAAGTGCATTAAGACTTTTGAACCGTCTAATGGAGGTATTGGTATTAAATTAAATACTCCAAGTCCGATATTTATTATTATCACTCTTGAAATAGCTAAAACAATATAATATCCCATTTCTGTTGCAGGTATTAGCTTTTGAACAAAATAGAATATTATTAAAAATACAAATGCTAATACAAAGTTCATTATTGGACCTGCAATTGCTACTATTGCTTCTGAAGCAAATAAAGAATATTTACGAGTAAATCTATTTGGATTTATTTGCACAGGTCTACCCCATCCAAACCCAACTAAAATTAGAAATATTAAACCCAATGGATCTGTATGCGATAAAGGATTTAAGTTTAATCTTCCTTGAAGCCTCGCTGTGTCGTCTCCTAATTTATCTGCTGCATACGCATGTGCAAATTCGTGGAATGTGATTGCTATTAATACTGCTGGAAGTGATAAAAGTAGTGTTATCATTCCTGCTGTTCCCATGTTTGCAAAGTTTAGTAA
>JAISHG010000123.1 GCA_031262685.1 Lachnospiraceae bacterium
TCTTCTGCTAAATCTTCTTTTATTACTGTTTCTAATGTTTCAATTCTTGCACCTGTTTTTTCTTTAGTTTTAGCAGATTTTCCTAATCTATCTCTTAAATAAAATAGTTTTGCTCTTCTTGCTTTACCAACTCTTATTACTTCTACTTTTTCTACTGTTGGTGAATGAATTAAGAATGTTTTTTCTACTCCTACTCCATAAGAAATTTTTCTTACTGTAAATGTTTTATTTACTCCTCCACCTTGTATTTTGATTATTGTTCCTTCGAATACTTGTATTCTTTCTCTGTTTCCTTCTTTTACTCTTACATGAACACTTACTGTATCTCCAACTTTTAGTGTTGGTATTTTGTTTTTCATTTGTTCATGTTCTATTGATTTAATAACATCCATCGTTTAAATTTCTCCTTTCTAAATCTAATAACTCTGGCCTTTTTTTCTTTGTGATTTCTATCATCTTGTCTTTTCTCCAATTTTCTATATTTTTATGATGTCCAGATAATAATACTTCTGGCACTTCTCTATTTAAAAATATTTCTGGTCTTGTATATTGTGGATACTCTAGAAGTCCATTTGAAAATGATTCTTCTACAGTAGATTCTTCGTTTAAAACTCCATCAATATATCTTGAAACTGTATCTATTAGTACCATTGCAGGAAGTTCTCCTCCTGTAAGCACGTAATCGCCGATTGATATTTCTTCTGGCTCAATTTCTTCTATAACTCTTTCATCAATGCCTTCGTAATGCCCACACAATAGTATTAAATGATTATATTTTGAAAGTTCTTTTACTTTTTCTTGATTTAATAGTTTTCCTTGTGGCGATAAATATATTACTTTTGCATTTTCGGAATCGATACTTTTGTATGCATCGTACACAACATCTGGTCTTATAACCATTCCTGCCCCGCCACCATATGGATAATCGTCAACTTTTTTATGCTTGTTTTTAGAAAAATCTCTAATGTCAATTAGATTTATATTTATTTTATCCGTTTTACTTGCCTTTCCTATAATACTTTCGGAAAGTGCAGAAAACATTTCTGGAAATAAAGTTAATACATCAAATTTCATTTTAGTTATCCTTCTAATCCTTGAATTAAATTTACTATTATTTTTCCGTTTTCAATGTCTGTTTTTTTAATAACATCCTTTAGAGCTGGAATTAGTATTTGTTTACCTAATTCATTTTTTACAACATAAACATCGTTACTTCCTGTTGGGAATATTTCTTCTACTTTTCCCAAATAGCTATTATCCTCTGTAAATACATCTAGTCCTATTAAATCTACAATAAAATATGTGTCTTTTGGAAGCTTTACAGCATTTTGTCTATCAATTTTCAAATAAGCATTTTTATATTTCTCTGCCATAGTAATATCTTCAATTCCCTTTAACTTCAGTAAAACCAAAGATTTGCTATACTTTACTTCTTCAATAAAAAACTTCTCTAAATTAGAATTTATATCTATGTAGATTTGTTTTAAATCTTCGAATCTTGAAATATCATCTGTAAAAGGAACTACTTTTAAAAATCCTTTTATTCCATATGTATTTACTATTTGACCAACTTCTAGATACTTTTCCATAACACTCCTAATTTACAAATTCTATAGTAACTTTCTTTTTTTCTTTTATTCCTATTGCTCTTATTACATCTCTTATTGCTTTTGCCATTCTACCTTGTTTACCAATTATTCTGCCCATATCTGTAGATGCAACTTTTACTTTTAGTGTTAATCCACCTTCTGTTTCTAGTTCTTCTATTGATACTGCTTCTACATCATCAACTAAACTTTTAATTATCAATTCTAAAGTTTCTTTCAATTTAAAGCTACCTCCTTAGGCAATCGCAATTAATTTTTTTACTGTGTCTGTTGGTTTTGCACCGTTTTTTATCCATGTTTCTACTTTTGCTTTATCTAATTTTATTTCAGATGGTTCAACCATTGGATTGTATGTTCCAATTTGTTCAATTATTTTTCCATCTCTTGATGATCTAGAATCTGCAACAACTATGTGGTAAAATGGAGCTTTTTTTGCACCAACTCTTTGTAGTCTTATTTTTACCATTAAATTTCACCCCCCCTAAAAGATTTTATATATTTAAAATTTAATAACTTGATTTATATGCAGAGTCATTCTCTGGGTGGGCGCAATCATGCGCCCCTACATGGGCAGGCATAAAACCTGCCCCTACACTTTTAGATTTTTCATCATGTTTTTTAATCCTTTTTCGTCTTTTACTTTTTTCATCATTTTTTGTGTGATTTCATAAGAATTGATGAACTTATTTATATCTTGAACTGTTCTACCGCTTCCTTTTGCTATTCTAATTCTTCGGCTCGCGTTAAGCAGTTTCGTGTTTTTCTTTTCTTTTTTAGTCATTGAATGTATTATTGCTTCTATTTTTTCAAATTCTTTATCGTCTATGTTTACATCCTTTAACTTGCCCATTCCAGGTATCATTTTTAGTAATGATGAGAATGAACCCATTTTTCGCATTTGTTTTAGTTGTGATAAATAATCGTCTAAATCAAATTCTTGCTTTCTTAGTTTTTGTTCTAATTTTAGTGCCTCTTCTTCATCTAGTGTTTCTTCTGCTTTTTCTATTATAGATAAGATGTCGCCCATTCCTAATATTCTTGATGCCATTCTGTCTGGATGAAATTCTTCTATATCGTTTAGTTTTTCTCCTACTGCTGCATATTTTATTGGTCTATTAGTAATTTTTTTAACAGATAATGCGGCACCACCACGAGTATCTCCATCTAGTTTTGTAAGGATAACTCCATCTATTCCTAAGTTTTCGCTAAAACTCTGTGCAACATTTACTGCATCTTGACCTGTCATGGAATCTACTACAAGTAGTATTTCGTGTGGCTTTACATTTGATTTTAGATTTTTTAGTTCCTGCATCAATTCTTCATCTATATGAAGTCTACCAGCTGTATCTATTATTAGTACATCGTTTAAATTAGAAATTGCTTGATTTAATGCCTGTTTTGCAATATGCACTACATCTTTAGAGTTCTCATTTTTAAACACTGGTATGTTTAATTGATTTCCAACTACTTCTAATTGCTTTATAGCTGCTGGTCTATATACGTCGCATGCTACTAAAAGTGGTTTTTTATTTTGCTTTCTAAGTAAATTTGCAAGTTTACCTGCTGTTGTAGTTTTACCAGAACCTTGAAGTCCAACTAACATTATTATTGTTGGTGGATTTGGCGAAAAGTTGATTTTGCTACTTGTTCCACCCAATAATTCTTCTAGTTCATCTTTTACTATTTTTACAACTTGCTGACCTGGTGTAAGTGATTTTAAAACATCTTGACCTAGTGCTTTTTGTTCTATTGTCCCAATAAAATCTTTAACTATTTTGTAATTAACATCTGCTTCTAATAGTGCCATTTTTACTTCTCTTAGGACATCTTTTAAATCCGATTCTGTTATTCTAGCCTTACCACTTAGTTTCCTCGTAATTTCTTGTAATCTTGAAGATAGTCCTTCAAAAGCCATGTAACACCATTCCTTTCAACTTAAAACTATACTAAATAACTTAATTCATGATGAATATGATTTAGAACTTGTTCTACTTGTTTGTCTGTTGAGTCATTTTTCAATTTTGTTAATTCAAATAGTATGTTAGATATTTTCTTTTCTTGTTCCATAGTCCTTTTCATGATTCCTAGCTTTTCTTCGTATTCGAAAAGCTTATTTTCCCCCTTTTTTATATTATCTCTAACCGCTTGTCTTGTTATGTTGTTGTTTTCTGCTATTTCAGATAGAGATAAGTCGCTATTATAGTAGTTATCTAGAAAACCGTATTGTTTTTTTGTTAAAAGCTTTCCGTAAATGCCCATAAGCATACTTATTTGTACATTCTTTTCCATCTATAACTACCTTTCTTCTGTAATGCTAATCTACTTTACACTACTTTTCCCCATTTGTCAAGAGAAAAACATTGTTTTTAAATTTAAAGGCGTCCAAAATTGGACGCCTTCATGGAGTTATGTACTTTTTATGTGTTAAAGTTTTAAGTCTGCTACTTAGATTCTTTTACCCTTTTTAGAATCTGCTGATGTAGCTGTGCCGATTGTTGTAGGCAGAGTTTTTATCTGTTCTGCCGGAACAATAGCTGTAGAAAGTCCTTCGAGAGCTTTTGTAACGCCTTCAATTCTTTGGATCGTTTGCCCTCGTCCTTGCATGTCTATTGCGTACGTTTTGAGGCTTCTTTTAGCAAGAAGTGCCAGTATTCCAAGCATTAAATCAACAACTGCCTTTTCTTCGCTGATTTTTATCAAATGCTCCGGAGCCAATGCCTTAGTCCATTGTGACAAAGCTTTTGAATCAAAGCTGTCTCGTCCGCAGAACCTGTTTAAAAGCATATAGACATTGTCGTTAAACTTTTTTCGCAGGTTAGGGAACGGGTCAATTGGTTCTGTAAACGGCAAGTCAAATTTTTCTGCTTGTCCTTTGTTTACCTTCGGGTGATACGGCTCATCCCCAATGAAGAAAACAATTGGCTTTGCACCCGGTGCAAATTCCGTTTTTTCCGTTAGATAGTACGCCATAAGTTCGTACGATTCCCCATTGTTTCCGCCGCCTCCGCCTTCTAAGACTAACTTTTCCATATAGGAATCAAGTTCAATGCCTTTTGCAAAGGGCGAAACTTGGAGAGGATAACTGTCGGTATATGCATCTCCAACTGCACAAATTGAAATGTCGAAATCGTCGAAGTATTTCTTTTGTTCGATTTGCCCATAAAACATTGGGAGTTTATCGTATAGCAATCTTGCTAAGTCGATATTCGAACCGGTTTCATCCAATACAATTATTATTGGATTTTTTGTTGTACTCCGAAGATTTTTTCCTGTTGGATTCATAGAAGAATCCAATTTTGTACTGGATATCTTAGCAGCTGCAATGCTACTTGCACCCCAACTGCTTGAACTACCAGAACCGTTTGAAGTGGAATAGCTGCTGTAAACATCTCTTCCATAACTTTCACCACCCATAATGTGCCTCCTATAATTAATTAATTTAATGTCTTGAAACGTTCTGTTCCAAAAACATCATTGCGTAATTTGATAACTTCGTCCCAGAGTACCCAAGCATCGTTTGGTCTTTCTAAAGGATTAGGATTAACCAGTGTTCTTATAAAAGACCTTATTCTTGCGTCAATGCTTAAAGGCATTCCGTTACTATGTACGTCTCCACCAAGGAGTAACACAGCAAGTTTACCTACAGAGTATATATCTGCATTAGGTAAAACTCTTGCATTTTTGTCAACTTCCGGTGCTGTATAAATGTCGTTTATAACATTATACTTAGCCGTAGGTTTGTCTGCATCTGTAATACAAAGTGAGAAACCAAGAAGAGACACGTTATGATTCTGCTTATTGATTAAGATATGCTCCCCTTTAATATTCCCATGTACTACTTTGTTGTAATGTAAATAGCCGATAGCACTAAATAGCCTTTCAAGCATCCACATTACATGCTCTGCTGGTACGCCATTTGGATACTCTTCCAATAATCTTAGTAGCGGCGTTCCTTCTATCTCTCGCATTAAAAATGCGGAGTTACCGTTAACCACCAGTTGTGTCTCAACAATCGGAAGAGAATGATGTGTCAACTTCTTTAAAGTCTCAAATTCTTTGTCAATTAATTCGTTGTCGGCTGTATCGATAG
>JAISHG010000007.1 GCA_031262685.1 Lachnospiraceae bacterium
ATAAAAATGCTAATATTGATAATGTTCCAATATTTTTGGAGAGGTGGTCGAGTTGGTTTATGGCACCAGTCTTGAAAATTGGCGTAGGTTTGTAGCCTACCGTGGGTTCGAATCCCACCCTCTCCGCCATTAGGAACTAACACTTGCCTACTTATAGCGTATTATGTGGGTAAGCGTTTGCAAACTGGGTAATATACTCTTTCAGAGTATATTACCCACTATTTTCATATATCAAAAGCTACACATCTGAAAATGTATGAAGTTGCAATTGTATTTGATGATATGAAAACTGAAAGGTTGGTGTGATATGGATAAAATTACATATTATACGGCAATGCCACTCGAACGTGAGAGCTTGCTTGAAGAATGTGCAGAGTTATACTCAAATCATTATGGTAAGTGGGGAGAAGAAGATCCACTACATGGGAATAATATTAAATTGCCTAAGCAAAAATTATATAAGTGGTTACCGAATGAACAAACGGGAATCTATACGGCACGTCATGGTGAAAAATTAGTTGGGTATGCCATAGCTTTAAGATGTAATATGGCTAATCATGGTATTGTATCTTGGGTAACACAATTTGTTGTTCATACTGACTACCGTCATCAAGGAATTGGATCAAATTTACTACGACATATTTGGGGTATGTCCAATGATTATGCGTGGGGGATAGTGACTTCAAATCCATATGCTGTTCGTGCCTTAGAGAAAGCGACCCGCAGAATTTCAGATCCCAAAATTATTTGTACAGAAAATAGATTTAATAAGCTACTTAATTTTGGTCAACAATATATTGGGAATTATATTACTAAACCAATTGAAACCCAATGTGACAAAACAACATCTCAAATTAATACAAAGTTTAATGTAGATCATTCTACCATTCCGAAAAGTATAGAAAGTCTTAAAAATAATGGAGTTAAATGGAAAATGGGAGAACTAAAAGAAGCATGGGAATGGTTTGCTTTTACATTTAGAAGGCAAGAGGTTTTTAATCTTTCTCAACAAGAGATTGATGAGATTCTTGAGAATACTGATAGATATACAAAAGAAGCTTATAAAAGGATGTTAGGTGGTAATGGTGGGTCGGACAAAGGCAAAACATATACTAAACATACAGAAAAAGAAGTTGAATTTATAATTTCAGAATGCGAATTAAATAGTAATTCATTAGTATATGATTTTGGTTGTGGTAATGGTAGGCATTCTAATTTATTGGCTTCGAAAAAATATAATGTGTATGGAATTGATTACATTCAAGAAAACGTTAGTTTAGCCAAAAGCCAACCAAGGCAAGATTATAGTAATTATGCAAATTTTGATGTGGGCGACTGTAGAGACTATAAATTTGATAAACAAGCGGATGCAATTATTTGTCTATATGATGTAATTGGATCATTCACGAATGAAAATGAGAATAAAAAGATTATTACCAATATATATAATAGTCTAAAAACTGGAGGAACCGCATTAATATCGGTCATGAATAAAGAACTTAATTTTAAAGCGGTTCAAAAATTTTCTTTTAATGACGATCCCAATAAGATTTTTGATTTAAAAGCAAGTAAAAATATGGGAAAAACTGGCGAAGTGTTTAATCCGATATATATGTTATACGACACTAATAAAGATGTATTTTATAGGAAAGAACAGTTCTTAATGGGAACAGAACTTCCCGTAGAATTGATCGTTTGCGACAGAAGGTACACAAAAGAAACAATCAGTTCTTTGTGCAAAGAAGCAGGTTTTGAAGTGGAATTTTCGAGATATGTTCATGCCGGAGATTGGAATACGGATTTAAATTCTTTTGATCCACATTCAAAAGAAATTTTGGTTAAATGTATAAAAAGATAATGTGAACAGAGTTTGATTTTTTTTTGCTTTCAGTATATAATATATGGAATTAAAAATAAGGGGGATAAATTAGATGGCTCAAGTATTAGAAGATATATCAAGAACTTTTAACGAATATTTATTATTACCAAACTTAACAACAGAAAAATGTATTCCATCAAACGTATCATTAAGGACACCATTAACAAAGTTTAAAAAAGGAGAAGAGGCAAAAATATATTTAAATGCACCTTTTGTATCAGCAATAATGCAATCTGTTTCAGGAGAAAAAATGGCGATTGCACTTGCAAGAGAAGGAGGTCTTTCTTTTATATATGGGGCTCAAACAATAGAAGAACAAGCCGAAATGGTTAAAAACGTAAAAAAACATAAAGCAGGTTTTGTAAAAAGTGATTCAAATGTAAAAATAGGAACAAAATTAAAAGAAGTAATAGAATTAGTTAAGAGAACAGGGCATTCTACTGTTACAATAACAGATGACGGTACAGCAAGAGGAAAATTATTAGGATTAGTAACAGATAAAGACTACAGAATATCAAAAGTGAATGCAGAAGATGTAGTAGATACATATATGACACCAATAGAAAAATTGGTTTGTGCAAAGTCAGGAGTATCATTAAGTGAAGCAAACGACTTAATATGGGAGAATAAAATTAACTGTTTGCCAGTTATAGATAATAATGGGAACTTAGAATATCTAATATTCAGAAAAGATTACGAAGAAAGAAAGAATAATCCAAATTCATTATTAGATGAAGATAAAAGATATATAGTAGGTGCAGGAATAAATACAAGAGACTATAGGGAAAGAATACCGGCATTAGTAGATGCAGGAGTAGATGTTTTATGTATGGATTCATCTGATGGATATTCGATATGGCAAAAAAACACAATCGATTTTGTAAGAAGCAAATATGGTGAAAGTGTTAAAATTGGCGCCGGAAACGTAGTAGACAAAGAAGGGTTTAGATATTTAGCAGATGCAGGAGCAGATTTTATCAAAGTTGGAGTAGGAGGAGGATCTATTTGTATAACAAGAGAGCAAAAAGGAATTGGTAGAGGACAAGCAAGTAGTATTATAGATGTTGTACGCGCAAGAGACGAATACTTTAAAGAAAAAGGGATATATATTCCAATATGTTCAGATGGTGGAATAGTACATGATTACCATATTACAATTGCATTAGCGTTAGGTAGTGATTTTGTAATGATGGGAAGATATTTTGCGAGATTCGATGAAAGCCCTACAAGAGTTCTTAAAAAAGGAAATAATTACGTAAAAGAATATTGGGGAGAAGGATCAAACAGAGCAAAAAACTGGCAAAGATACGACTTGGGAGATACAAAAGAAAATTTATCTTTTGAAGAAGGAGTAGACTCATATATACCATATGCGGGACCATTAAAAGACAATTTACTACTTACAATGAGTAAAATAAAATCAACAATGTGTAACTGCGGTGCTATAACAATTGAAGAATTACATGAAAAGGCTAGATTAACACTTGTTTCAGAAATAAGCATACAAGAAGGAAGTGCACATGACGTTATGTTGAAAGAAATAGATAAGAAGTATTAGTAATAACAAGCATTAACATAGACAAAAGCATATACAGAGAATAACCTTGTAGGGGCGCATGATTGCGCCCTTTATTTATGTCTGAATCTGCCGATAATTATATATTAACATCTGTAGGGGGCTGCGTCCCTAAGGCGACCCTATTAAATTTCTAAAAGCATAATCGTAAAAGGGCGCAATCATGCGCCCCTACGAGCATTTGCTATCTATATATAATTGTTGTTAAATTAATTAAAAAAACAAATTAAAAAAAGATTAAAAAATTCAAACCCGCTTGCCCGTAAGGGAAAAAATATGTTAAAAATAATATTTCCCGAAAACAATAGGATTCAAAATAAAGGAAACCGCAAAACGCCTGAAAATACAGGATTGTAAAATGCTATAAAAATAAAAATAGTTTATATGTAAAAAACAAAAAATGTAAAACAAACTTAATAAAAGTCTAAAAAAATCGCTTCCGCAAAGGAATAGCGATTTTTTGATGTTTTGTGCCATTGTAAATAAAAACAAATATATTTATTATTTATATATATTAAATAAGAATTTGTGAGGTTGTACAAATGAATAAAATGTTAAATATCGAGAGAAGAAAAGAGGAAAAGCAAAGCGAAACATCAAAAGCAAAATACTTTCTAGTATTGTTACTGCTTTTGTTTTTCGTAATAATCATAAACTTTGGAAGATGGGAAAGACCAGTAGAAGTAAAAGGGGCTAAAGGAGTAACCATAAGCTATGACGCGAATGGTGGAATGGGAGCACCAAAAGAAGAGACCAAAGAAGAAGGAAAAGAATTAAAAATAAGTACAACCAAACCAGTAAAAGTGGGATACAAATTTTTAGGCTGGACAAAAGTAAGAAATGCCCAAGAAATAGATTTCAAGCCAGGAAGTATATACAAAGAAGATGTAAGCAGGACCTTATACGCATCATGGAATGCAAATTCATATAAGCTAACATTTGAGGCAAACGGAGGAAGCACAGTATTACCCAAAATGGTAACATACGACAAAGAATATGGAACACTAACAGAGTCAAAAAAAGACGGATACATATTTGAAGGATGGTACTTTGATAATGAAACATTTAATAATGTCGTAGAAATAACAGATATAGTAAAAATAACATCAGACACAACAGTGTATGCAAAATGGGAAGATGTAGAGGCCTTGGCGTCACTCGACGACCCTTCTGAAACGCCGGCACTACCATCAACTAGCACACCAACAACACCGGAGGCAACGCCAACACAAAAGCCGACTGCTACGCCAACACAAAAACCAACAGCTACTCCTACACAGGAACCAACTGCTCCTCCAACTGAGACTCCAGTAACAAAAGTAGAAGTAAGTTTTGAGTCAAATGCAGGAATAAATATAGAAGCAAAAACAGTAGAATACGGAAAAGCATATGGGGAATTGCCAGAGTTAACATACGTAGGATACACATTTGAAGGATGGTATTTAGACAACGAAACATTTACTCAAAAAGTAAATGAAATTAGTATAGTAGAAACAAATAGAGACCATACGTTATATGGAGGATGGAAGTATAAATTAGCAGAAATAGAAATACAAGCTACACCAACAGAATGGACAAACCAAAATGTAGAAGTAACAATAACGCCAAAAGAAGAAATAGTAAACGGAGCAAAAATAGAATATAGAATAGGAAACAGTGAATGGAAAGAATATGCAGGAAAATTTGAAGTAGAAAAAAACTGTGCAATAATTGCAAGAACAGTAGTAGGAGAGACAAAGGGACAAGAAGCAAGTAAAGAAATAACAAATATAGATAAAGTAGCCCCAGAAACTGCAGCAGTGGAAGCAAAAGAAATAACAACAGAAGAAATAGAACTAGCAATAAAAGGACAAGATACGTTATCAGGAATAAAAGAAATAAGGGTATATGTAGATAGTACTCTAACAAAAGTATATGTGTACGAAGAAAATAATATAGAATTAAAAGAAGAAGAATACAAAATAGAAGGGCTAAAACAAAATACAGAATATGAAATACACATAGAAGTAGAAGATATGGCAGGAAACGTAAGAAGCACGCAAGAAGAGACAATAAAAGTAACAACAGAAAAATTACCGGCAGTAGAAATAAGCCACACACCAGAGGCATGGACAAACCAATACGTAGACGTAATAATTGAATTTGCAAACGATATGTCAGAGGATATAACAATTGAATGGCAAATGGAGGGCGACACAGAATGGTTCCCATACGAAGGACCATTTGCAATAGGTGAAAACACAACGGTATATGCGAGAACAACAGATGGAACAGATAAAGGAGAAACAGGGGCACATGCTATAGAAAACATAGACAAGGCAAATCCAACTGCAAACGTAATTGCAGATAACGACGAAGTAACAACAAACAGTGCCGAAATAGAAATAATAGGTGTGGATAACGAATCAGGAATCGCGTCAATAGCAATATATGTAGATGGAGAAGTAGAATATATAAAATCAGACTATACAGGAAACGCTGTAGGAAGTCCTGCTAGAGATGAACAAATTCTTACATATATAATAGAAGATTTAGCCGCCGGAACAGAATACGAAATATACACAGTAGTAACAGATAAGGCAGGAAATATAATAAGCACAGAAAATGAAGCTACAACAATAACAACAAAAGGATTACCAGAAGTCTCAATCTCGCATGCACCAATAATATGGACAAACGACAATGTAGATGTAACAATCGCATTCGCAAATGAACTGGCATCAAACGGAACAACAATCGAATACAAAATCGGCGATGGAAATTGGCAAACATACACATCTGCATTTGAGGTAACAACAAACAGCACTGTTTATGCAAGGTCAGCATACGGAGATGAAAAAGGAGAAACAGGGGCACATGCGATAGAAAACATAGATAAAACAAACCCAACTGCAAATATAATTGTAGAAGAAGATGAAACAACAACATCATCAGCCGAAATAGAAATAACAGGTGTAGATTTAGAATCAGGAATTGCGTCAATAGCAATATATGT
>JAISHG010000032.1 GCA_031262685.1 Lachnospiraceae bacterium
GTGGTTTTTGCATTTGGATTTTCACTTCCTATTGGAGCTTGATTTTGAAATATTGGTTTTGTATTTAATATTATTATCTTTAGTGTATCGGAAATATCTATGTGGCTTTTATATTGACGCTTACTAACTATGGCGTCGTACTCATCTGCTACTCGTATAATTTGAGCAACTAATGGTATTTTCTTTTTTGCCAATTTATCTGGATATCCGGTACCATTTAAAGCTTCGTGGTGGCTTCTTGCACCTACCGCATAAGGCCTTAATTTTAGGTCTTTCATACACATGTCGTAACCAATAATAGTATGCTCTTTCATCTTCTCATATTCTTCATCTGTTAGTGGTCCATTTTTTTGCAAAATGCTAGGAGGAATAAAAAGTTTCCCTATATCGTGCAAGTATGCACAAATAGTAGCATACACAGTGAATTCTTTATTATAGTGCATGTATTCGCATATTCTACAAGTTAAATTTGCAACGTTTTCACTATGTTTTCTAGTAAAAACATCTAAATTATCTAACATATTTAATTGATATCTCATGGAATCTTCTAGGTTATACGATTTTAAGGCAGTTTTGCTATAGAAATCGAAAGTTTCTTTCATAAAAAATTCACGCTCCTAAAAAAATTATATTGTATTGGAGATTAAAAATCAATGCCAAATTCTTGCTAATTATGTAAAAATACAATATAATTGACCAATATCATATTAAGGGATGGTAATTTGGAAAATTCGGATTTAATTAAACAAGAATTAAAAAAACTGCCCAATAAACCGGGCGTTTATATAATGAGGGATAAAAACAACAATATAATTTATGTAGGTAAGGCTGTATCGCTTAAAAACAGAGTAAGACAGTATTTTCAAAAAACAAATAAAACAATTAGAATACAAAGAATGGTATCTTTAATTGACCATTTCGAATACATAATTACAGACAACGAATCTGAGGCACTAATATTAGAGTGTAATTTAATAAAGAAGAATAGACCTAAGTTTAACGTTTTACTAAAAGACGATAAAACTTATCCATATATAAAAATAGATAAATCGCAAGAGTATCCTAGCATATATGTAACTAGAACTATTTTAAACGATGGTGCTAAATACTTTGGACCATATGCAAATGCTGGCAGTGCAAAGGAAATGATGAGTTTTATAAAAGAAAAATTTAAAATAAGGCAGTGTAAGAAATTTAAATCTAACACAAGAGCGTGTTTGAATTATCATATAAAAAAATGTTTAGCACCATGTATGGGGTATGTTTCAAAAGAAGAGTACGACGAGCAAATAAATCAAATAACAATGCTTTTAGAAGGAAAAACGGACAAAATAATTAAGGCATTGGATACCGAAATTGAAAACTATTCTAAAAATCTGGAGTATGAAAAAGCGGCAGAAATAAGGGATAAAAAAATAGCAATTCAGAATATTTCTGAAAAACAAAAGGTTTCTAATATAAACGAAAACACTATAGATGTAATTGGAATTGCTAAAAATGAGCTTTTAGTTTGTATAGAAATATTTTTTGTACGCAAAAGTAAGATGATTGGAAGGGAACACTACTTTTTTGACAATATAGCAGATTTGGAAAATAAAGAGATAATGCAAGAGTTTATTAAGCAGTATTATTTAGATAAGCTAGACTTACCAAGTAAAATAATGTTAAAAGAGAAAATTTTAGATATAGAAATTTTAGAAAAATTGCTATCTGAAAAAGCCAATAAAAAAGTAGAATTTAAACTTCCACAAAAAGGTGAAAAACTTAAGCTTGTAGAGATGGCAAATAAAAATGCTAAAATGGAACTAGAAAATAAATCAAAAGAAAAAGAAGACATACTAATTAAATTAAAAGAAGAACTTGGGTTAGAAAAATTACCAAGAAAAATAGAAGCATTTGATATATCAAACATTTCTGGAACGAATATTGTAGCGGGAATGTGCGCGGCAATAGATGGAGTTATAAAGAAAAATCTTACCAAAAGATTTAAAATTAAAACTGTACTAAAGCAAGATGATCCTAAATGTACAGAAGAAGTTTTAAAAAGAAGAATAAAACATTCGGTAGAGGATTCTGATGCAGATGGATTCGGCAAACTTCCAGACGTTATATTAGCAGATGGAGGAATTACAGAAATCAATGCGATCAAGAATGCTCTAAAAGAATATGACTTAAACTTGCCAGTGTTTGGGATGGTAAAAAACGATAAGCATCAAACTAGAGCACTAATAAATGAGAACAGAGAAGAAATCAAACTAAGCACGCCAGTAATGAATTTTATAACTTTATTCCAAGATGAAGTACATAGAGTTGCAATAGAATACCATAGAAAATTAAGAGAAAAAGAGATGGTAAAATCTGAGCTAGACGGAATTTCTGGAATAGGCGAAAAAAGGAAAATAGCACTTTTAAATAAATTCGGAAGTGTAAGCAAAATAAAAGAAGCAAAAATAGAAGAAATAATGCAAGTAAAAGGAATAACAAAACAAATCGCGCAAGAAATATTAAATATGGAGGAAAAATGAAAAAAATA
>JAISHG010000003.1 GCA_031262685.1 Lachnospiraceae bacterium
ATAAATTCTCATCATTTGCTGTTAAGTTTTGTTCCTGAGCTTCTGCTGCTGTAATTAAAGTGCTTATTCCCATACTTCTTAAAAACTCAATTGAATTTATAGGTCCTAAGTTTTGCATCATTTTAACTTCTGGTATGTTTTCTGATACTCCTATAATTCTTCTAACAGTCATTAAGCCTTTATAATCATTTGAATCATTGTGAGGCGTATATGCTCCTCCATAAAACGCTGTCTTCACATCATCTACAACAGTTGCTGCTGTGATTAATCCTTTTTCTAAAGATGGTGATATAACTCCTATTGGTTTTATGGATGAACCTGGACTATGTCTTGCACTTATACCTCTGTTAAATCCGAAAGCTACTTTTTCTCCTATTCCACCAACTGTTGCTATAACATATCCTGTTTCATTATCTATTAGTACCATTGCAGATTGAGAAGTTACATACTCACTAGTATCGTTTCCCTCTGCATCTTTTACTTTTGTTTTTGTAGATTTTCTAGTATGCGCATCTGCATAAACTTCTTCCATTGTTTTTTGAATAGCTGTATTTTGTGTTGTATATATTTTAAGTCCCGCACTTTTTACGTAGTTTTCCGCTCTACTTCTTATCCAATTATTCTTAGCCATAAAGGCATCTACAACAGCATTATATGCAGCATCTGTATGATATGAAAAATTCGTTTCGGCTATTGTTCCTTTTGTAAATACAAGTCCTGCATCGACTTCAGCTATAGCTACCGCATACTCTTCTTCGGTAATTTTACCTAATTCTTTCATTTTATCTACTACTAATTTTGTTCTATCTGCAATCTTTTTCTTCATATCTGCATCATCTATAAATGGCTTATATGCATTTGGTGAATGATTTATACCAGCTAAAAATGCAGATTCAGCTAGTGTAAGATCTAATGCATGTTTATTAAAGTATAATTTTGATGCAATTTCAACTCCATGCGCTGTTTCACCAAGGAAAACAAGGTTTAGATACATTTCTAGAATATCGCCTTTTGTCATTATCTTCTCTACACTATATGCTCTCGCCATTTCTTTTATTTTTCTTGTTGCGTCTCTGTCATCATCTTTAGTAATATTTTTTACTAATTGTTGAGTTATAGTGCTTCCACCAAAAGAAGAATCTCCGGTAAAAACATATGTTAGCGCAGCTGCAAGAGTTCTTTTTAAGTCCACACCGTCATGCTCTTCGAATCTCTGGTCTTCTATACTAACAAAAGCTACTGGTAAATATTTTGACATTTGTTCATAAGTTACATTTGCCCTATTTTCATCTCCATTTAATTCTGCTATAACATTTCCTTCGCTATCTAGCATTATTGAATTTTCGTATGCAATCATTAAATCTGCTTTTGTTAATGTATATTTGTTTAAAATTCCAATTACAACTCCTGCTAATACTCCTATTGATATTAAAGCTAATATAAATAGAACTAATAGTATTCTAAGAATTAGTTTCTTTTTATTTATTTTCTTCCCTTTTTTTCTAGTTTTCTTTGTTTGGTATGATACTGGCTCTACTTTTTTTGTCTCTGCTAAACTTTTTTCCTTTTTCTGTTCTTTTTTTTGTTCTTTCTTTGCCATTTTATACCCTCCTAACCATTGTTTATGTCTGTTAATATATCATCTATATTTGTAACAATTTTTGCTCCTTGCTTTATTAAGTCGTTTGTGCCTTCTGAATTTACGCTGTTTATATTTCCTGGCACTATGTAAATTTCTTTTCCCTGCTCTAGTCCAAAATCTACAGTTATTATTGTTCCGCTCTTTTTCTTAGCTTCTACAACTAAAATCCCATTAGAGAGCCCACTAATTATTCTATTTCTTGCAGGAAAATTCATTGCTGTCGGCTTTGTTCCGACAATATATTCAGACACAATTGCGCCATCATTTTTTATTATCTGGTTAACAAGTTCTTTATTCTGCGCGGGATATATTATGTCTAACCCTGAACCTATTACTGCAATTGTAGGTTTTTTTGCTTCTACTGCACCAACATGTGCATATGTATCTATTCCAATAGCTAATCCACTTATAACATTAATATTATTTGTAGCAAGTAAATATGAAAACTCTTTTGCTATTTGCTTTCCATATGTTGTACATAGTCTACATCCTATTACTGCAATTCCAATACCTCTTAAAATATCTTCATTTCCTCTAACATATAAAACCATTGGTGGGTCATATATTTGTTTTAATTTATTTGGATACTTTTTACTAACTATTGGAACTATTTTAATGTTATTGTCTTTCATATATTTTAGGTAATTGTCTAATTTAAACTTGTATTGCTCGTTTACTATTTTTTCTGCAGTGCTTGGAGATATTCCTTCGCAGATTAGTTCCTCTTTAGATATATCCCAAAGTTTAGATATTTCAAACTTTTTAAGCAATTCTATTGTTTTTATAGGACCTATTCCATCTATTTTTGAAAGCCATACCCAAAATTTTATTTCTTCTTCATCCATTTGCTTTATCCACCTTTAAAATGAATATAGCCCTTCATTAGTATTTTAGTTTTTTACTGCTTTAACGATGTTACTCATAAGCATTGCAACTGTCATTGGTCCTACTCCTCCTGGAACTGGCGTAATATAAGAACATACATCTGATACATTTTTAAAATCTACATCCCCACATATAGAACCATCTTCCATTCTGTTTATTCCTACATCTATTACTACAGCATCTTCTTTTACCATATCTTTTGTAACGAAATTAGGTTTTCCAATTGCAGCAACAAGTATATCTGCTTTTTTAGTTATTTCTGTTAAATTTTTAGTTTTAGAGTGACAAATAGTTACTGTCGCATTTTTATTTAGTAAGCACTGTAACATTGGTTTACCCACAATATTGCTTCTTCCTATTACTACCGCATTTTTTCCTTCGATATCTATTTTATATTCTTCTAATAGTTTCATTACACCGTTAGGGGTACATGAGATAAAACAATCTTGATTTAGGCAAAGTTTCCCAACATTTTCTGGATTAAATCCATCAACATCTTTACTAGGCGAAATTGCTTTAAATGCTTTATCTATGTCTAAATGCTTTGGAATAGGACTCTGAAGAAGAATTCCACTAATTTCATTTCTTTTGTTTAATGAATTTATTAGGTCTAGCAACTCTTCCATGTTAGTAGTTTCGCTAAGTATATATTCTTCACATTCTATACCGAGCTCGTTACATGCATTTGTTTTGTTTTTTATATATATTTTAGATGCACTATTATCTCCTACCATAATGACTGCAAACTTAGGGATAATGCCATTTGCTCTTAACAAATCCACTTCGGTTTTTAAACTTTTTCTAACATTCATTGCTACTTCTTTTCCATTTATAATTTGTGCCATTAAATAAAATTTTTCCTTTCTAAAATATTTGTTTTTATTTCAACTTTTTCATTGTATATTATTAAAAAATTTTTTTCAATATATAAAAAAATAAATTTGTAGCACAAAAAAATCACAGTGATTTCTCGCTGTGATTTTTTTATTTGAATATTCCTATGATTCTTTGTAATATACCTTCGTTCACATCTTCAGAAATTTCATTGGTTTCAATATAATCTGTTTTAGGTAGTCTAACATATACTATTTGGCTACTGCTTAATTTTTGCATTCCTAACTGCTGCATCGCTTGCTCTTCTATATAATTTAAGTTAGAACTATTTTCAATTCCTATTCTTAGTTGCTCATTTTCTTTTTGTATTACTCCTAAATCTGATTGTAATTTTTGCACCGCAGAAAAACTTTCGTCTATTTGTGAATTTCTATAACTTATTGCTAATAGAACTGTAAATCCAATTACTATGTAGAATAGTAATTGTCGTTGCTTTACTGTTAATGTATTAGACTTTTGGCGTGCTCTTTTTTTTGTAACTTTTTTTACAGATGATTTCTTTTTTACATATGGAGATTTTTTCGGTGCATATTCTGGCTGCAATTTTCTAGGACTTGTTTCATATTGATACTTATTATATGAATAATTTCTAGCCATTTATATACACCCCCCCGTTTTAATATTTTTCGAATACACGTAGCTTTGCGCTTCTGCTTCGTGAATTTACTTCCATTTCTTCTTTACTTGGTAATATTGGTTTTTTCGTTATAACTTTACCCACACTTTTATTATTGCAAATACAATATGGTAAATCTGATGGACATGTGCATTTTCCAACCAAATCCGAAAATGCTAACTTTACAGCCCTATCTTCTAAGGAATGAAAACTTATTACACATAGTCTACCTTTACTTTTAAGCACACTTATATAATCTTTTATTGTGTTATAAAGCGGTTCTATTTCAGCATTTACTTCTATTCGTATTGCTTGAAATGTTTTCTTTGCAGGATGTCCATCTTTTTTTGCAAATGCTGGTATGCTCTTTTCTATTATTTTAGCAAGTTCTATAGTTGTTTCTATTGGTTTATCTTTTCTATATATGCATATATTTTTTGCAATGCTATTTGCGAATCTTTCTTCTCCATATTTGTAGATTATTTCTGAAAGCTTTTTTTCAGAATAAGTATTTACAATTTCTTTTGCATCTAGACTTTGAGATAAATCCATTCTCATATCCAGAGGCGCTTCTTTCATATAGCTAAAGCCTCTTTTAGCTTCGTCTATTTGATATGAAGAAACTCCCAAGTCTAAGAGTATTCCATCTATTTCATCTACATTTATTTTCTGCAAGATTTCTTTTATATTGTCATGATTATCATTAACAAATATTACATTTTTGTAGTTTTCTAATTTTTGTTTGGCAAAATCTATAGCATTAGTATCTTTGTCTATTCCTATCAATTTGCCTTTTGGCGATAACTTTTTAACTATTTCTAAACTATGTCCTGCTCCCCCCAAAGTTCCATCCACATAAATTCCATCGTCTTTAATCGAAAGATTTTCTATACATTCATTTAACATTACTGGTATATGATTGAATTCGATTATTTTAAAAATCTCCTCTCAGATATAGTG
>JAISHG010000070.1 GCA_031262685.1 Lachnospiraceae bacterium
TTCTTTATTTTCGTCATTAATTTTATCTAGCATATTTTTAACAAAAATACCTTTTAAATTATTTTGACTTGCAATTTCGGTAAGATTGTAATTGCTTGTTGTTTCGTCTTTTATTTTTAAGATATTTTCTTTTTGTAATAATTTTAAAATATTATTTGTATTAACCACGAAATTTCTTTTTCCATTTAAAATAAATTTGTAAAAATTATTTTTATTATTAGACAAAGTATGTATTAGTTGTAATAAATCTTCTGTAGAAGATATTTCTGAAACGTTAATAATTTCCGTAATAAATTCTCTGTTATCTAATTTGATAAAATCGGCTTTAAAATTATTTTTATCTAGAGTTACAGAAATTGCACCATGATTGCCAGGTTCGTCTAAGCCAAGAGATAATGTCGAGCCGGAATAAATAATATTTGTGTTTTCTTCTAAATTTGTTTTATGAATATGACCTAAAGCAACATAGTCGAATCCGGCATTTTCTATAGCTTTAAGTGGTATGGGATTCCACCCTCTATCTAGAGTTTTACTTGAATCTAAGCTGCTATGAATTACTAAAATATTTAATTTATTATTATTTTTAACTTTTAAATTATTTAGGTCAAAATTTGTACACGTAAAATCTGTAAATCCAAAGCCATATATACAAACATCTTCAAACTCGCATACTTGAAAGTTAGAATCAAAGATTTTTACATTAGGGTTCCAATTAAAACTATTGTAATATGAATTTTTTATGTAAGGGTCGTGATTTCCAGGAGATATAAATATTGTTGTATTAGGAATTTCTTTAAACAAATTATTCACATACTGTATAGTAGAAAGCCTAATATGTTCTTGTTCGTAGAAGTCGCCAGCTATAAATAAGTACGGAATATTTTCAGTTTTAATATAGTCTATTAAAACCCTCAAAGATTCTCTTTGTTCAAGCCTACGAAGCTCTCCTAAGTTTTGTTTTTGCGTTAAATACGAAAATGAAGCATCTAAATGTGTATCTGCAATATGTATAAACCTCATGGCAATACCTCCAATGAAAAAATAATATACCAAAAAGCTATATTAGTCAATAAAAATACAAATAATTGTTTGCACCTATTAAAAATACATATTATGTTATATAATGTTGAAAATTGAGGGGTGGTTTTATGCTAAGTGGCGTACAAGTTTTGTATCATAGTTCTATAAAAATAAAAAAAGATTTAACAATATATGTTGACCCATATAAAATAGAAGAAGAATATGCTGACGCAGATATAATATTTATTACACATACGCATTTTGACCATTTTTCTATTCCGGATATTAAAAAAATAACAAAAGAAGATACTGTTATAGTAACAGTTCCAGATACGGAAGAAGAATTAAAAAATATAGGGTTTAATCCAGAAGAAATAGTAGTTGTTAAACCAAATTCAAAATACAAAGTAAAAAATATAGAATTCAAAACAGTACCTGCATATAACGTAAAAAAAGAATTTCATCCTAAATCTAAATTGTGGGTAGGATACAATATTAAAATTAATGAAAAATGGTATTATATTTTAGGAGATACAGATAATATAAAAGAAGTAGCTGCAGTTAAAGCAGATGTTATGTTTGTTCCAGTTGGCGGAACATATACAATGGATTACAAAGAAGCGGCAAAACTCGTAAACGAAGTAAAACCAGTTGTTGCAATACCAACTCATTATGGGAGTGTTGTTGGTAACAAAAGCGATGCATTTGAATTTACGAGGCTTTTAAATAAGCAAATAGATTACGAAATATACTTTTAATTATTATATATAATTCAAGATTGGAGATTAAGAAATGTTTATAGATTATACAAAAATAACAGTAAAATCTGGTGATGGCGGAAATGGAGCAATTACATTTAGAAGAGAAAAATACGTTGCAGCAGGCGGACCAGATGGAGGAGACGGCGGAAGAGGAGGAAACGTATATTTCGTAGTGGATCCAGACCTAAATACACTGGTAGACTTTAAATATACTAAAAAATTTAAAGCAGAAAATGGTCAAAATGGAAGCGGATCTCGTTGCAATGGAAAAGGTGGTAAGCACATATATATTAAAGTTCCAATAGGGACTTTAATAAAAGATGCAGAAACGGGAGAAGTGGTTGTGGATTTATCTAAGGAAGGGCAAACAGAATTAATACTTCCGGGCGGACAAGGAGGAAAAGGTAATTCTCACTTTGCAACTGCAACTAGGCAAGCACCGCACTTTGCACAGGGTGGACAAAAAGGAATAGAAAAAGAATTTGTCTTAGAGCTTAAAATGCTTGCAGATGTGGGATTAATAGGATTCCCTAATGTGGGGAAATCTACCTTTCTTTCTGTTGTAACAGCGGCAACTCCTAAAATAGCAGACTATCATTTTACTACAATAAATCCAAATTTGGGCGTAGTAAAAACTGAATTTGGAGATAGTTTTGTTATGGCAGATATACCAGGAATAATAGAAGGAGCAAGTGAAGGTATAGGGCTGGGATTAAGATTTTTAAGACATATAGAAAGAACAAGGCTACTTATTCATGTAGTAGATGTTTCTGGGAGTGAAAACAGAAATCCGGTAGAAGATTTCAAAATAATAAATGAGGAGTTAAAAAAATATAGTGAAAAATTAAGCAAGAAAAAACAAATAATAGCCGCAAACAAAATAGAAATAATGCAAGATAATAAGTTATATGAAGAACTAGAGGAAATAGCTAAACAAAACAATATAGAAATATTTAAGATTTCAGCAGTAACAAAGCAAGGTGTAAATGAACTAATAAATTATGCATCAAAAATCCTAAAAACTTTGCCAAAAGAAGAATTTATAGATGCAGAAGAAAGAAAATTATATACGCTAAAAGATGATGCAGAAGAATTTATAGTAAGAAAAGAAAATGGAGAATATATTGTTGAAGGAAGATGGGTAGAAAGATTAATAGGCAGAGTGAATGTAGAAGATAATGAATCACTATATTATTTCCAAAAATCTATAAAACAAATGGGAATAGACGCGGAGCTCAAGAAGCAAGGAGTAAAAGAAGGGGATACAGTAAGGTTTGTAGACTGGGAATTAGAATGGTATGACTAAAATGTAAGCTGCTAGTTTATTACAGAAATATTACAAAAATATGTTAAATGTATAACATTTAGCTAAGTTCGTAGATATATTCTGTTAATAATGGTAGAATGGTTACCTATAAAAGTATTTAATTTTTGAGGAGGTTTATTATGGAAAAGGGATCCAAAAAGAACGTAATATTAATTGTTGTTTTAATACTATTGACAATTGCTGCTGTTATTTTAGCTACATGGTCTTATGCTAGATATATATCAGTAGTTAATGCAGATGGTACAGCAACAGTTGCAAGATGGTCATTTACTGCTACAAATGGAGAAGCTACACTTGATACAATTGCATTAGAAGATACTACACTAAATAGTAAAGTAGCGGATGGAAAAATAGCACCAGGAACAGATGGAAGTTTCAATATAGTAGTAGACGGATCAGGTAGTGAAGTTGCAATAGAATACAGCATAGAACTTAGCAATTTTCAAGATATGCCAACTAACTTAAAATTCTATTCCGATGCAGCATTCCAAAATGAAGTTGCAATAGTTGAAGGTACTGTAGAATTTACAGGAACAATTGCCTTAGCAGCAATAGATACACCAGTTACAAAAACATTATATTGGAAGTGGGCATATGAAACACCAGATGGTGATTCTGCAGATACTGCCGATGGAGTTGCAGCAAGTACAGCAACATTCGATATTAAAATAATAGGTGGTCAACAAAATCCAACAGTAGCAATTTAATAGTATAAACTGCATGAGAGGTTTTTGCCTCTCATGTAATAATATAGAGCGATATATATTATTACACGAAAGGCAAAGAAGGGATATGTGTTATGAACATAGATAAAAAGGAAGAAAAGACTGTTAAAAAATATTGGGTTTTAATACTAATTTTACTCATATTTATAGGTTTTGCTTTTACTATATGTTTTACAGGAAAAACATGGGAGAGAAAACTAGATGGATTCGAAGATATTACATTTGGTGTAAGGGATACAAATGAGGAAGATCCTAATTTAGATAAATCTAATGGTGGAAACCT
>JAISHG010000124.1 GCA_031262685.1 Lachnospiraceae bacterium
GTTTGTTATTTATATACCTTTATAATACTTGCAAAAGAATTGAACATATAATCCATCCTCACGCTTTTCCAATATTGCAATAATATTATCCTTGTATCTATTTATCTTCTTTTTATAGTCTTCTATATATTCTTCTTCAAAGAATTTTCTCGTTTCTTTAAACCTAAATGTTTTATTGTTTCTATCTACAAATTCAAATTCTACATAATAATGGTTTATCCCATGAGTTATGGCTTCAGACTTATTCCCTTCAATAAAATCCGCCTTAGTAATTCTACCTACTACATAGCTTATGTTTTTATCCTCAAAATAATTGCTTGAAATTATACCTTCTACAAGCTGTTTATCTGTTACTACATTTACATAACAGGCAAATACAAATGCTTCAACAAGTCCTTTTTTTATAAACAACCTTTGAATTTTAATATCCTCTAGTTCTTCTGTAGTCCCATAGGCAACATACCTATCAATCATGTCTTGCTCTGTCATATCTTCTAATTTTACATTCTTTAATCTTTTTTCTACTTCCTCGTAGGTTATTACATTTTCTTCTTCCATTCTTATTTACCTCTTTTAACAATTAAGATGCTCTATAACATTCTATAGCATTCCATATCCTCCAATATTACTGCTTTATCCGTAAGTTCCTTTATTCTTTCCTTGTTTTCAGTATGTATTGGTATTACTACCTCTGGCTTAGTTATATCTATTACCTGTCTAAAACCAGTATAATCAGAATGTCCGGCTCGTATGGATACTATATACATCAATATCTAACTTTTCCATTTTAGCCAGGAAGTTTTTAAATATATCCTGTTCTTTATATCCTTCCCACATTGAATAAATAACACAAGCATTATCCAACACTTTACTTTTTGATTTCAACTTTTCTATATCCCTTAACATAGATACACGGATATTCATTATGAATGGCTTGTGTAACTGCTTGCCTGTCATTTGTATTTTAGCTTGGTATGGCTCTACATATTGCCTATATTCTGGCATGTCCTTCTTTATGTAGTAATATGCTGGTAGAAATACATACACCTTATCTGAATTCAGAGCATTTGGTATCCTCTGTGTTACTAAAGATAGAACATTTGATAGGGCTATATCATGTATTACCGTCTTGTTGGTCCTATTTGCCACCTTCTGCATGGTGGTAACACGGTCTATATTAGTAGTAGACATCAGCATTAATACTTGGTCGTAGTTCTTGGCCTTTTCTCTAATTTCATTTACCAGTTCAGCCTCAGTTTTATTTTTTATTTGCTCCCTAGAGAATGTGGTTCCTTCGGTAATTAATAGGTCGATTTTGCCTATCTTTTTAAGGGTTTTAGACAATATTTTGCCCTTATAACCGTGATTTCTAAAATCTCCTGTATGTAGTATTCGTTTACCCTCAACCTCTATTAATAGCATAAATGAATTATATGCACTATGGTCTACTGTATATGGAGTTATTGTAAAGTCTTTAATCTTTAATGGCTTTTCATCTTCAATATTTGTAGTTTCTCTTTTTATTTTCCCTTTTGTAGGAGAAAAGCAAAATACTCTTTCAAATATCTGCCTACTTAAATCAGACATATATACTGGTATTTGTGGTAGTATCTCGTCTATTCTTCCCATATGGTCTTGGTGATTATGAGTTATTATAACACCGTCATATATAGGCTCCCCTGTGGTTAAGCCTTCTATTTTCTCTAACCTTTTTACATCGTCTAGGTCATCTCCAAAGTCTATGATAATCCTGCCTTTATTAGAGGTTATTTCTGTAAATACCCCACCTATTTGATTTGTACCGTTTTAATACTCTAACTTGCATTGACAACTCCCCATTTTTTATTAGTATAGATATAGTATCAGACTTAAATTTTTATTTCCAGTGCTTCTCAAAGCCAAAATAAAAAGCTGATATTTTATCAACTTTTTATACTCTATTACGAATTTCTTATTGCTTCATATAGTGTTTTTATATCAATCTTTTTGCTATCTCCTTTTTCATAAAACTTTACATTGCTATTTTCAAGGGCTGGGTTTACTTCCTTTTTTAAATAACGGTCTCTTATAATGTCATCAAATCCGAATATCACAAGTCCGCATTCTGCATAAATAGATTTAGGTTCTGGTAATGTCAATTCAAAAATGGTATTTATATCTTGAATGTACTTCTTATAAACACTTAGTATTTCACTACTATGGTCTGTTATCTCTTTATTATACCTTGCTATTTGATTGGCAACATCTAGCTTTTTATCATTATCCGGACGAATTTCTTTATTAGAGAAATGTTTGGCTTCAACAAATAAAAGTTCCTGTTCCTTAATATTGTACAATAATAAGTCTATACGATTTTGTTTTTTTTGTTTTTCTTCTTGCTCTATTGTTCCACTAATTTCTTCTTTGGTTTTTGTAAATGCTATTTCTATATCTAATACCATATATTCTAAATTATTATACCTAACAATATTTCCATTTTTACAAATGTCATGTACTCCTGTTGCTTCTAACGTTGAGTATAACTTAGCTCTTTCCTTTATGTTCTTATATCCTTCTTCGAAACTTGCAATTTTATTATCTGCACCTATACTTTGACCCTCCGTAACGTAGTCTGGCTTATATTCTGTTGGTACAAATGCAAATTTAGAATGTGTCTTAAACTTTTTATCATATGAAAACAACTTACTATTATAGTAGTAGAAATCAATACGATTTTCCCTTATTGCAGGAAATACATCCCCTTCTTGTATATCCTTTTTAATTTTATTATTGAACAAAGACGCTTGTTTTAAATCTTTAATTATTGTATCGTCTAATCCTCTTTTAAATTCCACAATATCACTCCTTTTGGGTTATTTTTAATAATAGTATCACTAATTATTTGTGTTGTAAAGTGCTGCTCGATCACAAAAAAAGCACTACCCAAATTGATAGTGGCTTAATGGAGCAGGTAACGAGAATCGAACTCGTATCTCGGCCTTGGCAAGGCTGTATTTTACCATTAAATTATACCTGCATTTAAAAATAGGAACCTCATTATAATAGCAAAATCTTATCTGAAAGTCAATATAAATATGTTCTATCATTTAAGATTATGCTGGATTAGTTCCTAGCATTCCTACTTTGTTTTTTACTAATCTATACATTATTAAAACAACTATACTAAATATAATTCCTATGCATAGCATTGCATGTTCTATTGGCATATATAATAAAAGTTGTCCTCCAAGATAGCTAGCTCCTGCCCTTCCTATGCTAACTGCTATTCCGTTTACAGCAAAGATTTTTGTAACGTTTTTACTATTAGTGAAATTACTTAAATATCTTGCTTTTAATATTGTAAATATTCCTTTCAGTATGTAAGTAAGGAAATAGAATACCAAAATATTAACCATTAAAAATACAAATGGTATTTTAAATATTACAGACGCTCCTACAACAGCTGTACTAAATGATATTAAAAGTCCAATAAGAGTTAATGACTTATTCTTAAATTTTGTGTTAAACCAATTTGCTTTTTTTGCTCCAACTCCAACCATAAGCTCTAGCATAGCTATTATAATACCAATATAATATGCTGTAATATTTAAATCTTTTAGTAATGTTGCGTAATATGTAGCAAGAAGGCATATTAGTCCCCAAATAATACCATTCATCAAAAATAAAGACTTCAATCTACTCGATTTTAATATTATTTTGAAACCTTCTTTTAAATCCTTAATACTTCCTTTAAACGTTTTATCCACTTCTACTTTGTTTTCTTCTAATTGCTCTGTATTGTTAAAACAAATTGAAATTAACGTTGCTAAAACAGCTACTGCTAAGCATAGTACGATAGGTATGTATGGATTTATTACATATAGGAAACCAGAAATAACTATACTAACTGCAGCTGCTTTTGAATACCACGAAACGCCTCTTCCAAAGATTCTAGAATATATATCTCCTCTTATTTTAGACTTTGGTACAGAATCTCTTAGAATTCCTGATTCTGCTACTGTTTTTAGTGCAAATGCTGTGGCACTAAAAAATTCTCGTACATATAAAAATAGTAAATTATTACTAAAAATCAAAATGAGTAAACTTACTACTTGAGAGATATTTCCTAGAATAATACTATTCCTTTTCCCTATTTTATTTATTATAACTGTAATAGGAACTTGAATTAGCATTCTAGAAATCGCATATACAGTCCCGAAGAAAAACTATGTCGGCATTACTGATACTTTTTACTTGAGACAAAAACAAAACTTTTACGCCTTGTACGAACAACAAATTATGTCCTATAGATAAATATATAGGATATAATTTCATATTTACTTTTCTTATCATATTTTTTTGTCTTTCGTTCACTTTTTATCCCCTAATATGTTTTATTCTTTATTTAAAACAAGTTTTAAATAAGACTTTATAAATCCATCTATTTCGCCATTCATTACTGCTTCTACATTCCCAACTTCGTAACCGGTTCTATGGTCTTTTACCATAGTGTACGGACAGAAAATATATGACCTGATTTGACTTCCCCAAGCAATATCCATTTGTTCTCCTTTAAGGTTATCCATGTTCTCTTTTTGTTCTTTTTCCTTTAAACTTACTAACTTAGATTTAAGCATTTTCATTGCGGTTTCTTTATTTTGCACCTGTGACCTTTCAGACTGACAACTAACTACAGTATTTGTTGGTAAATGCGTTATTCTAACTGCAGAGTCAGTTTTATTAATATGTTGTCCTCCTGCGCCAGATGCCCTATATGTATCTATTCTTAAATCTTCCGATTTAATATCTATTTCTATGCCTTCTGATATTTCTGGAATAACCTCTACAGAAGCAAAAGAAGTGTGCCTTCTTCCTCCTGCATCAAATGGTGATATTCTAACTAATCTATGTACTCCTTTTTCTGCTTTTAAATACCCATAAGCATTTTCGCCTGAAACAAGGAAAGTTACACTTTTAATTCCAGCTTCGTCGCCTTCTAAATAATCTAATTCTTTTAATACAAATCCATTTGACGAGGTCCACCTTGAATACATCCTATAAAGCATTTCTGCCCAATCTTGCGATTCGGTTCCTCCTGCTCCTGGATGTAATGTTACTATTGCATTATTAACATCATACTTTTCTGTTAATAATGTATTTAGCTCTAGTTTTTGAATCTCGATTTCGATAGTTCCAGTATTTTTTAAAACCTCTTTTGAAATATCCTCTTCTGGTTCTAGCAATAGCAGGCTATTTAATTCAATTAAATCGTTTAATCTTGTTTCCAAACTTTTAAATGTATCAATTTTATATTTTATTTGTTTTATTTTCGATAAAACTTTTGCAGAATTCTCTGAATCTGTCCAAAAATTATTATCCTGCATTTCGTTTTGTAACTTTTTCAATTGTTCCTCTAAGTTAGCTAAGTCAAAGAGACACCCCAATTTCTAAAAGGGTGCCCTTTAATTCTTGTAATTTATGCTTATTTTCTTCTAACTCTATCACTACTAGTACCTCCTGATTATCTCAAGCTGTCTATAGATTTCCATAATGGTGCAAATCCGAATTTTAAAGTCCCATTGCTTTGTGCTTCGAAATATTTGTATCCCAAACTAACATATTCTTTTGCATATCCATCTTGATATTGATATGTTTTTTCACTTAATTTTATAAGTGGTGGGTTCTGATTTACTGCTCTAATGAAATCGAAAATTAATAGTAATGCCCACAATGCTAGTATTACAGTAATTATAATTGATATTACTTTTTTCATGTGTACTTTCCTCCCATTTTCTTTAGTTTCATACCCTTTATACACCAATTTTCTATTCTTCGTCAAGACTATTCCGCCACTTTTAGCTTTAGTCGGATGAAAACTTTTCTCCTCGTTGCTCGAAAAGCATTATCCGACACGCTACGTGGCTACTTCGAAAATTCCAAATGTCAACATTATTTTTTCTTTTCTACAGAATAACCGAATTTTCCAATTTTATTCCCTACTTCGTAATAATTTCCATTTAAATATGCTATTAAGTCGCATTTACTAATGTCGAATGCGCCTTTTTCATCTATATATTTTTCGTCTGCATCTATTGATAATACATCCGCCATGAACATAGAATGACTCCCTAAATCTCTTATTTCTGTGACTTTACACTCTATTGAAACGGGACACTCTTTTATTAGTGGTGCACTAACATTTGCTGCTTTTTCTTTTGTTAGATTCATTTCTTTAAATTTATCTACTTTTTCTCCTGATTTTACTCCGCACCAATCTGTTGCAAATGCTAAATCTTTTGTTGTTAAGTTTATAACAAATTCACCAGATTCTTTTATTAAATTGTACGAATATCTTGATTTCCTGACAGATATATATACCATTGCTGGATCTGAGTTTAGAATTCCAGTCCATGCAACTGTCATTATATTAGATTTTTCCATTGTCCCACAAGATACCATAACTGCTGGTATTGGATATACGAATGTACCTGGTTTCCATATTGCTTTAGACATTAAAATCACTCCTTTTTGTTATTATATAGAAAAACTATATAAGTATTCCTATATAAAAACAAAAAAAATCTGGCGAAACCTATT
>JAISHG010000066.1 GCA_031262685.1 Lachnospiraceae bacterium
GGTGGACCTTTTGGGGCAGTGGTTGTCAAAGAGGGTAGAATTATTGCAGTTGGAAATAATAATGTTTTAAGAAATAATGATTCAACTGCGCATGCAGAAATAGAAGCCATTCGTGAAGCAGAAAAAGTTTTAAAAACGTATGACTTATCTGGATGTGAATTATATACAAATTGTTATCCTTGTCCAATGTGCTTGAGTGCAATAATATGGGCTAATATAAAAACTGTTTATTATGGAAATACGAAAGAAGATGCGAGAGAAATAGGATTTAGAGATGATTCTATTTATGTGTATTTTGAAAAACTATTAACAGGGAAAAAATGTTCAGACAATGAATTAAAACTGGTACCAATGGATAGTAAAGAAACGATAAAAACATTTGAATTGTTTAAAAATAAGGAAGACAAGACCATTTATTAAAAAAAACTGTTTGACAATAATATTTAGCTATGGTAAAATGGTTTTCTGTAAGCCGCGTAATAAAGGTTTTAAACACTACAAATTATAGTAGTTACCTAAATTTATAGGTTAGCGAGTATACGAAAAGGGAGGTGCTTTCAAAATGTTTGCAATTATTGAAAGCTGTGGAAAACAATATAAAGTATCTGAAGGAGACGTAGTATTTTTCGAGAAATTAGAAGCAGAAGAAGGAAAAAAAGTTACATTCGATAACGTAATTCTTATATCAAACGAAAAAAAATCTACAATAGGAGCTCCATACATAAAAGGTGCTAAAGTTGAAGGAAAAGTAGTTTCACATGGTAAAGATAAGAAAATTATAGTTTATAAAATGAAACCAAAAAAGAACTATAGAAGAAAACAAGGACATAGACAACCATATACAAAGGTTGAAATTACATCAATAAAAACAAAAGCAGAAGTAGCAAAAAAGGAAACAGCAGAAGCTGTTAGTGAATAATATAAAACTTAAAAGTCGCAAGGAGAGTGAATTAGAATGGCACATAAAAAGGGGCAAGGTAGTGTAAAAAACGGAAGAGACAGTGAGTCTAAACGTTTAGGTGTAAAAAGAGCAGATGGACAATTTGTACTTGCAGGAAATATTTTAGTAAGACAAAGAGGAACAAAAGTACATCCAGGAACAAACGTAGATATAGGAAGTGATGATACACTATATTCTTTAGTAGATGGGACAGTAAAATTTGAAAGAAAAGGTAGAGGCAAAAAACAAGTAAGTGTATATCCAGTAGAAAGTAAATAGAAATCAATTTGATTTATAAAAAAATGCTAGACTAATAGAGTGTCTGGTATTTTTTTGTCAAAATTAAGTAAATAATAGTGAATATTGTTTTAAAACAGTTTATATGTTAAACTAATATTATACGTAAATTCGAAAGAAAAAGGGGATGTTTTAAATGGGTAATAAAGAATCAGAACCAAAAGAAGTAAAAGAAATAAAAGAGGTAAAACCAAAAGAAATAAAAGTAAAAGAAGAAAAACCAAAAGATGTCAAAACAAAAGAAGTAAAAGTAAAAGAAGAAAGCATACAAAATTTAGCGAGTGAATTCGGAGAAGTAAAGACCCAGAAAAAAGGAAAATTTGTATATGTACTAGCATTCTTACTAATTCTTTCAGTTGTTGGAGTTTGTGCATACTTTGCGTATCAAAGTGATGCTAAGAAAAAAGAAGAAGAAGCATACACAAGTAGAATGGAAGAGATATACAATAGTGCATCAACTTTATTAGAAAAAGGTGAGTACAAAAATGCATTAGAAGAGTTAAAGAAAATAGAATCATCATATAAAGACTATGAGAAAGTCGAATTAAAAATAACTGAAGTAACACAACAGTATTTAGATTCATATCTAGAAAAAGCCGAAAAATTATTAGAAGAAAAAGAATACGATGAAGCGATAAAAGTTTTACAAAACGTCGATGAAATGTTTAAAGGAGCAGATTTAGTAAAAGAAAAAATAGTAGAAATAGAATTAGCACAAATAAAAGAAAAAATAGATTCATTAGTAATAGAAGAAGACTATATTGGAGTTATAGAGTACGCTAATAGTAAATTGGGTAGCGAATATACTCAAGTAGATGAGGAATTAAATGTTTACATAGATTTATATAAACAAAAACTAATTGAAGCGATTTCAGAACTAATAAAAGTGAATTACGAAGATGCAATTGTTGTATTAAATAAAGTAATAGCAATAATTCCAGAAGATACAAAATTATTAGAATTATTAGCTGAAGCAGAAACATATAGACCAACTCCGTTGGGAGATATAGCATACTACGAAAAAACAGGGGATGTAATTGTAAAGATGGCAGGAACAGTAAAAGACACCATGGAATCTCATTACACAGATTATCTATATACAACAGATGAAAATGGGGCAATATCTTATAAAATAGATAAAAAGTATAATAAGTTTACTGGTGTGGTTTGTTTAAATTTTACCAAAAACACCACTACTACAAACACAATATTTAGATTTTATGGCGATGACACATTAATATATGAATCTCCAAACATAACAGCAGCTGCTAGCCCTATTCCATTTGAAATAGATGTAAGTAATGTAACATTCCTTAAAATCGAGATAGTCAGAGACGCATATGCTACAGGAATAAACGCATTTATTGGGACGCCAGTATTACAAAAATAAAGTAAATTAATATAGGCTCGCTAAATTGTTTAATCAATTTGGCGAGTTTGTTTTATCATCAAATCTCCAAAGATTGCATAACCTTGTTTAGGATTATTTACTAAGACGTGTGTAATTGCCCCTATAAATTTATTGTTTTGTATAATGGGGGAACCACTCATTCCTTGTACAATTCCGCCAGTTAAGTCAAGTAATTCTCTATCTGTAACTTCAATTAGCATACTTTTGTTATCGGAATTATTGTTCTTGTAAATCTTTTTAATCTCAATATCATATTCTTTTTTTACACCATTTTCTAATGAGCATATTATTTTTGCAGGACCTGTTTTTATTTCATTTCTTGGTGCAACTTCCATCTCGTTTTCGTAATTAATATTTAAAGAATCTGAATTATTAAGTCGACCATATATCCCAAAGTTGGTATTTTTAGTTACTTCTCCAATGGAGGTTTGATCAGAAATTGTTCCTCTTATTTCTCCAGGCTTCCCACGCTCACCTTTTATAATAGATAAAATATTTGTTGTTACAATTTCGCCATTTGCAATGCTAATAAGATCTTCGGTATCGATGTCTACAATACCATGTCCCAATGCTCCAAAATTTCCAGTGCTAGGTTCATAATAAGTTATGGTGCCAACTCCAGCTGCGGCATCCCTTACCCATAATCCTAACTTGTATTCGTTAGAAGCAGTTTTGGTTGGAGTTATTGAAGTATAATACTCTTTACCATCTCTAACGTAAGTTAAATCTAATTCAGTTCCATTTGAAGTATTAACTGTTTTAACTAAATCAGCAGTGCATGTTATAGCAGTTTCTTCTACAGAAATTATCATATCGCCTTCTTTGATATTGCATTTTTCGTAGGGTTTTGAACCCTCAATTTCACTCATTCCTACAACTAAAACACCGTTTGTATATAGCTTTAGCCCAACGGTGCTACCTATTGGTATTACTGTTGTATCTGGAATTACATTAACAGTAACGGTTTTTATTGGAATGAAATTAAATAAAGTCACAGTAACAGTTGAAGTTTCGATAGTCTCTATATTGTGGGATGTATCTGTAGATGCCTGAATAGCGTCGTAATTACCGTAATTATCGCTTCCTTCAGCAGTTATACCGAAGTAGAGTAGAAAGTTCTAGTTTTTCATTTTTTAAAAGTAGTATATTACTCGGAATCGCATCAATACTACATATATATATTAACAAGATAAGCAAAAATCCTATAATTGGCACAATCTTTTTTTGTTTCATAAATTATCGTTCCTTTCAGGAAGTTGATACAATAATAGAGTAACCAAAAAAAATTTTTTTATTATGCGTTCTGATTCTAATTGACGAAATCAAAAAAAATGGTATTATTGATGGTGTAATAGGTTATTGTACGACCATATATTGTTTATATATGGGGGAGTACAATTCCCCCATATAATTATGGAGGAATTACCATGGAAGCAGTAAGACTCGATACCGAATGGTATGAAGTTAAAATCTTAAAAGACGGAAAGCAAGAGAATGTTATAATGGTAGAAGGTGATTATCCGATCATAAGGATATCTGAAGATGGTAG
>JAISHG010000075.1 GCA_031262685.1 Lachnospiraceae bacterium
GCCGGGGAGGGATTCTACTAATCCTTCTATTTCTAACATTGTAAGAATACTAGAAACCTTAGAACTGCTTTCGTTGCTTGCTTTAATAATATTGTTAATATGTTTTGGAACTGAAGATAGTAGTTTATATATTTCTTCATATTCTTTTGGACATGGCTTATTTGTTTTTGTAGTTGTATCTGGAGTTTTATTTAACAAGGAATTTTGTTTTACATTCTTCAAGGAATTCATATCGCAATTTATTTTGCAAGTCTTAAGTATAGTTTCTATACTATTAGCAAGTATCCCGCCATTTTGTATTATTTCATTTGTTCTAGTATGTTTACTGTCTATATTTGCAGGGATGCAAAATACGGGTTTGCCTTGAGATTTTGCAATATTTGCTGTTAAGCTAGCACCGCTTCTATAACCAGCTTCTACAACCAAAGTTCCAATAGATAATGCAGTTATAATTCTATTTCTTTTTGGGAAGTTACTAGGAGTATAACTTACATTTGGTTCGTATTCTGTTATAACTAAACCGCCAGATGTGGCAATATTATTAAAAAGTTCTATGTTTTTTTCGGGAAAAATGTTATTAAATCCAGTACCTAGTACGGCAATAGTTTTACCAGGATAGTTTATAGAATTTGCATGTGCAGCTGTGTCTATACCGCAGAGCCAACCCACTAATTATTGTAATTCCCAAACTAGAAAGCTCAGATGCAAATTTTTGGGCTACACTTAAACCATAATCAGAGCTGTTTCTAGATCCAACTATAGCAATACTTGTAGATTTTAATAAATCTGTGTTACCGCATTAGATATAGCTTTTTTGGACACCAGGGATATTGTTTTAAAGAGAGTGGAAACAGATCGTCTTCTTTGTTTATAATCATCATAGTAATCACCTAAAAAATAAATTATTTTACTAATTGCTCCAGTATTTTTTATCTAGAGATCTATATTGAATTGCCTCAGCAATATGCAAAGGGGATATAGCTTCGCTGTTTTCTAAGTCCGCGATAGTGCGTGATACTTTTAGTATTCTCCCATATGCTCTTGCACTTAATCCTAATTTATCGAATGCTGCTTTTAAAATGTCTTTTCCTTTTGAATCTAATATGCAGTATTTTTCGATTAGTGTTGGCGTTAGTTCAGAATTAGAGAAAATGCCGTGTTCTTTATACCTAGATTGTTGCAAAAGTCTAGCGTTATTTACACGTGTTCTAATAGTTTCCGAAGTTTCTTCTTTAGAATTTTGTTCTAAATTTTTATATTTTACAGGAGTTACTTCTATATGAATATCGATTCTATCTAATAATGGACCACTAATTTTACTCATATAGTTTGATATTTGTTTTGGAGTGCAAGTACATTCTTTTTCTTTAGAGCCATAATAGCCACAGGGGCAAGGATTCATGCTAGAAACAAACATAAAATTACAAGGATATGTAAGTGTTGCATTAACTCTGGAAATTGTAACAATTCTATCTTCTAAAGGAGAACGCAGTAATTCCAATGTACTTTTATTAAATTCTGGGAGTTCATCTAAGAATAAAACACCGTGATGTGCTAAGCTAATTTCTCCGGGTTTTGGGATTCTACCACCACCAATTAAAGAAACGGAAGAAATTGTATTGTGAGGAGAACGAAATGGTCTAGAAGTAATAAGGGGAGTATTTGATGGAAGAGTTCCGGCAATGCTATGAATTTTAGTTATTTCAAGACTTTCATCGAAACTTAAATTTGGTAAAATCCCAGGAAGTCTTCTTGCCATCATGGTTTTACCGAGAACCGAGGACTTCCGAATAAGAAGAGCATTGTGTCCGCCAGCAGCAGCAATTTCTAAGGCACGTTTAATATTTTCTTGACCCTTAACTTCGGAAAAATCAAATTTATATGAATTGGTAGCTTCTAGAGAATCTATAGATAGAGGAGGGGGAGAAGGAATTAGTTTGAAATTATTTAGATGATTGATAACATCTATTAGAAAATCTGCAGGTATTATCTCTAGCCCTTTAACAACAGAGGCTTCTTTTAGATTTTGGCTAGGTAAAACAATCTTCTTTATGCCAAGTTTTTGTGCTTCTATGCACATAGGTAAAACACCATTAACTTTGTTGATTTTGCCATTTAAGGAGAGTTCGCCAATAAATGCGTAATCGTTTAAGTTATTGCAAACTATGTTTTCTGTTGAAGTAAGTATGCCAATTGCAATTGGTAAATCGAAGAATGCACCTTCTTTTTTAGAATCTGCAGGAGCGAGGTTAACTATTATTCTTCTACTTGGGAATTCTAAGCCAGAATTTTTAATAGAAGTCCTAACTCGTTCTTTGGATTCTTTAATGCTTACATCGGGAAGACCTACAATTTCCCATGCAGGCATACCGCTAGACACATCAACTTGAACGTCAACAAGATAGCCGTCAAGACCATGTAAAGACATGCTTTTTACGAAACTAAGCATAAATATTACTCCTTAATTGTTTTGGGGATAAATTCTGATAAAAAATTTTAGAAATAAATTAAGATTACAAATATCACATTAAAAAAATGATGTCAATGCTTTTTTTGGAAAAATTTGAAAGATAAAAATTCTTGAAAAAAACACTTCAAAGTGATATAAATAAAATTGTAAAAATAGAAAGGTGGTAATAAAAATGGCAGACTTAAGAGGAAGCAAAACAGAAGAAAATTTAAAAAGAGCATTTTCTGGGGAATCTGAAGCAAGAAATAAATATACGTACTATGCAAGTAAAGCAAAAAAAGAAGGATACGAGCAAATAGCAGCAATATTCGAAGAAACAGCAGGAAACGAAAAAGAACATGCAGAGTTATGGTTTAAAATATTACACGGAGGAGCAGTTCCAGATACAAAAACAAATTTAGAAGATGCAGCAAATGGAGAAAACTACGAATGGACAGATATGTATAAAGAGTTTGCAGAAGTTGCAAGACAAGAAGGGTTTATCGATATAGCTGTTCAATTTGAGGGCGTTGCAAAAATAGAAGCAGCACACGAAGCAAGATATAGAAAATTATTAAGTAATATAGAAAACGGAATAGTATTTAGTAAAGATGGAGATGCAATTTGGAAATGTAGAAACTGTGGACATATTCACATTGGAAAACAAGCACCAGAATTGTGCCCAATATGTAAACATCCAAAGGCATATTTTGAATTAAAAGCAGAAAATTATTAGTAAGGAGTTTTTATATGAAGTATTTATGTGTTTGTGGATACATTTACGATGAAGAAGTAGAAGGAACAAAATTTGCAGATTTACCAGATGATTGGACATGCCCAATGTGTGGACTTCCGAAAGACGTTTTTACAAAAATGGATGACTAAAAATTAAAGAGTGTACTAATTTTAGGACACTCTTTAACATATTTTAAGGAAATGAAAGTAATAAAATGAATAAGATTAAAATTTCAAAAATAATGATACATAATTGGGAAGAGCCTTGCATAAGTGGAAAGAATGGTACTTATGCAATATTTTTTGCTGGATGCAATTTGAAATGTGTTTTTTGCCAAAATTATAAAATAAGTACATCTAACGTAGGAGAAGAAAAAACAGTAGAAGAGTTTGCGGAAATTTTACTAAGCTCAGGAGATGCTCATAATATAGATTTAGTATCTCCATCTTTATACATACCGCAAATAGCAGAAGCGCTTAAAATAGCAAAAAAGCAAGGACTTAAAAAGCCAGTAATATATAATACAAATTCATACGAAAGTAGTGAAAAATTAAAGTTGTTAGATGGTTTGGTAGACGTGTATTTACCAGATTTAAAATATTTTAGTAATGAGATTTCTATAAAATATTCAAATGCAAAAAACTACTTTCCTATTGCAACAGAAGCAATATTAGAAATGCACAGGCAACAGCCTATTGCAGCATTTGATGAAAATGGAATTATACAAAAAGGAATAATACTAAGGCATTTGTGTTTGCCAGGTAATCTAGAAGATACAAAAAATGTGCTAGATTGGATAAAAAATAATTTGCCAGCCGAAACATATGTAAGTCTTATGTCTCAGTATGTTCCGGAATATAATGCTAGTAAGTTTCCGGAAATAAATAGAAAATTAACTTTAAGAGAGTATAATAATGTAGTAGAATATTTTTTGAATATAGGATTGAAAAATGGGTTTATACAAGAATTAGAATCATCAAATAAGAAATACATACCAGAATTTTAAATTTGTAATTTATAATTGTGCGAAAACATAATGCGAATTTGTAGGGACGATGGTCGTTGTAGGGGCGCATGATTGCGCCCGAAACATTAAATATATATTTAACGGAGGCGTTAAAATGGGAGAATTCCTAGATGTATTAGATGAAAATGGCAATTATACAGGAATAGCAGAATCAAAATCAAAATGCCATGAAAAAGGCTTGTGGCATAAGGCAGTAGCAGTATTTATTATAAATTCAAAAGAGCAAGTTTTACTTCAAAAAAGAAGTCCAAACAAAAAGGCTTGGCCAAATATGTGGGACATAAGTGCAGGAGGACATGTTACAGCAGGAGAATTTGGAATAAATAGTGTTATACGCGAAATAAAAGAAGAGATTGGGATAGATGTAAATAAAATCGATATAACATTTATTGGTGCTGTAACTTCAAGCGATATGCAAGGTAAAATGAAAAACAATCATTTTAATGAATACTATATAATAAAAAAAGACATTGATGAGACAAAATGTGTGCTTCAAAAAGAAGAAGTTTCAGAAGTAAAATGGATAAACAAAGATGAAATAATAGAAAAAATAAAAGACAACTACAATGGCATAACGAATAAACAGGGATGTTGGGATTACTTGATAAAATATTTTGAATTTCAAAAAAGGTAGAAGGAAGAGTAAGATATGAATAAAAACTGTAATATATTAGTTGTTGAAGACGATAATCATATAAATAACATGATAAGAGATATACTGGGCTTAAGCGAATATAAAGTAATTCAGGCATATTCTGGAACAGAAGCACTAATCTATGTTAATAACAAAAGGATAGATTTAGTAATATTAGATTTGATGCTACCAGGAAAAGATGGAAAGCAAGTGCTGGCTGAAATAAAAGAAAGCTTTAATATTCCAGTAATCGCCTTAACTGCAATAAATAACATAGAAACTAAAGTAGATATTTTAAAAAGTGGAGCAGATGACTACATTACAAAGCCGTTTGACAACAAAGAGCTTATTGCAAGAGTTGAAGTTGCATTAAGGAAAAATTCAAATATCGGGGTTATGAAAGACAGAACAGAATTAGTATATAAAGACATTATATTAAACCTTGAAACATACGAAGTAAAAGTAAAAGGACAAAATATAAATTTATCTAAAAGAGAATTTGAAATATTAAAATTATTGATGCAAAATCCTAAAAAAGTTTTTACAAAAAACAACATATATGAAACAGTTTGGGGAGAAGATTTTATAGGAGACGAAAACACGATAAATGTTCATATAAGTAAACTACGTACAAAGCTAGCGGTAGAAAATAGCGAAGAATATATACAAACTGTATGGGGAATAGGTTTTAAAATGTCTTAGCAAAATTTAAGACATTTTGTGTAAAATGTTGTATACTATTACTGGTTAAGGAGTGATAATATGAATATCCCACCATTTACAATAACTAGCAAAATTAATAATTTGGTAGCAAACATTTCTGAGCAAATAGGAATTTTGCAAGGAAAAGGAATTTATCAAACTAATTTGCATTTGCGAAAAGCAAATAGAATTAGAACAATTAAAGGAACAACGGCAATTGAAGGGAATTCTTTAACTCACGAGCAAATAACAGATATTGTTAGTGGAAAGGTTATTGCGGGAAATCCAGCTGAAATAAAAGAAGTGAAGAATGCCTATGAAGCTTATGAGAATATTGATAAATTTAAACCCTACGAAACCAAAGATTTACTAAAGGCACATGGAATACTTACAAATAGTTTAATTGAAAATAGCGGAAGATATAGAGACGATACAGTTGGGGTATTTAATGGTAAAGATGTAATTCATTTGGGTTCACCATATTATCTTGTTCCTGAATTAGTAAACGATTTATTAGAATGGGCTAAAACTACTGATGTCCATCCACTTATAAAATCGAGTGTGGTCCATTATGAATTAGAGTTTATACATCCATTTCAAGACGGAAACGGGAGAGTCGGTAGATTTTGGCAAACTGTTATTTTATCCAAATGGTATGATATTTTTAGTTGGATTCCAGTTGAAACAATGATATATGAAAACCATCAAAAATATTATGAAGTGCTGGCTAAAAGCGATGCGGAAGGAAATTCTACATTGTTTATTGAATTTATGCTGGAAGTGATTGCCCAAACATTAGAAAATTTACCACAAAACAAAATTACCGATATAATTACCGATATAATTACCGATAAATTATCAAAGGAAGATATTTTATTTTTGGAAGCGGTGTTACCATATCTACAAAAAAATAGTGAAATAAACAATTATAAGGCACAATTTCTAACAAACAAATCATCAGAGGCAATAAAAAAATATTTTCAAAAATTTGTGGAATATGGCATTTTAATTGCAGAACGGTAAAAATAAGGGTAGAACATATAAATTAAACAAAGAAATTTTGAAATAGGTTTTAAAAATGTCTTAGGTAAAATTTAAGACATTTTTAAGACTTTTTTTATTGCAAATTAAGAGATTAGATATAAATTATTTTCTGTAGGGGCTGGCGTCCCCGACAGCCCTTGTCCGAACGAACTGTGGCTATATTTGATTAAATTTAGAAAGGAGAATTTTAATGGGAGACAACATATTAAAAACATATGAGCTTACGAAAAAATACAAAAACGTAAAAGCAGTAGACGAAATAAATATGTTAATAAAAAAAGGCGATATTTATGGACTCATTGGAAAAAATGGAGCAGGAAAAACAACACTAATTAGAATGATAACAAATTTAACACCCATTAGTTCAGGAAGAATTGAACTTTTTGGAAGCGAGCAAAACTTAAATAATAGTAGAGATAGAATTGGCTCTATAGTGGAAAGCCCAGCACTTTATAAAGGACTTAGCGCATATGAAAATTTGGAATACTATAGACTTCAAAGAGGAATTCCAAACAAAAGCATAATAAAAGAAAGTTTAGAATTAGTGGGGCTGTCTGACACTAAAAACAAGAAAGTAAAAAACTTTTCACTTGGTATGAAACAAAGGCTAGGCTTAGCAGTTGCAATGCTTGGCAATCCGGATTTTATAATACTAGATGAACCAATTAACGGACTAGATCCAATTGGAATTTCAGAAATGAGAAGCATTATAAAAAAACTAAATGAAGAACTTGGAATTACAGTGCTAATATCAAGTCATATATTATCTGAACTTTCACAAATTGCTACAAAATACGGAATTATAGACAATGGAAAACTAATAAAGCAAATAACAAAAGAAGAGTTAGATAAAGAATGCAAACGCTCTATTTCTATCGATGTAGATGATACTAAAAAAGCGATAGTAGTATTAGAAGAGAAACTAAAAACAACAAATTATATAGTGGTAGATGCGGGGACAATTAGGGTATTCGACTATTTAGATACCCCATCAGATTTAAACTTTGCACTAGTTAGTAATGGGGTTAAAGTAAATTTTATTTCCGAAATAGGTATGAATTTAGAAGACTACTTTAAAAAGTGCTTAAAGGAGGGAGAATAAATGTTAAATTTAATGAAAGCAGACGTATATAGAGTATTTAAAGGAAAAGCATTTTGGATAACATTATTAGTGTTACTTGTATTTTTAGTGATGAATGCACTAACTGGAACTATTGGAACTATGGGTATGAATAACGAGTCATTGAGCAATCTTATGAAGACAGAACCAGATTTAAATGGAAGTTTAACACAACTTTATCAAATGGCAACAGCAGATAATTTATTTTATTTCTTTCTTCCAATAATAGTAGCCGTTATAACTACAGATTTTGTAAGCGGAACAGCAAGAAACGTACTTGCACAAGGCGTTTCAAGAACAAAATATTACTTATCAAAATTATTGTTAGTAGGCTTGTTGTCTAGCACTTTTATAATAATTTATGAAACACTTCCTTTTGCAATTGCAACAATTAAATTTGGAGTTGGTAACTATTTTGATACATTTAATTTTTGGAGAATTTTACTTACTCAAATTCCTATATACTTAGCAGTAATTTCAATTGGAACACTTATAGCACTTACATTCAA
>JAISHG010000111.1 GCA_031262685.1 Lachnospiraceae bacterium
GCAAGAAAGCCAAGTAAAAAGCTTTAATAAATTAGAAAACAAAAAGCTAACAGAGCAAATAGATTATAGTCAAATAAAAGGGATAAGCCTAGAAGCAAGGCAGAAATTAAATAAGTTTACACCAACCTCAATAGGGCAAGCATCAAGAATTTCTGGAATATCACCAGCAGATATATCTGTGCTATTAGTTTGGTTAGAACAGTACAGGGGTAATAAATCGTCATAAAACATGAATGTATAATATTAAATTTTGTAGGGGCGGTGGTCGCATACGCCCGTGAAAAAGAAATGGATATTGTAGGGGCGCATGATTGCGCCCGACATGTTATAACAGTATAGGGGTAAGAGATAAAATGGAATATAATGAATTTGTAAAACAAATGGAAAAACATTTAGAACAATTAAATATGGTATTAGATGAAGAAAAAATAAAAAAATTTTATACATATATGAATATACTTATTTCAGAAAATGAAAAAGTAAATTTAACAGCTATCACGGAACCAAGGGAAATAGTTTTAAAGCATTTTATAGATTCAATAACAATATGTAGTCTAATAAAGGAAGAAGATAGAATAATTGATGTAGGTACAGGAGCAGGATTCCCTGGGATACCACTTAAAATAGTAGATAATACAATAAATGTAACGTTGTTAGATTCATTAAATAAAAGAATTAACTTTTTAAATCTAGTAATAAATAAATTAGAGTTAAAAAATATTGGTACCATACACTCTAGAGCAGAAGACGCCGGAAACAATAAAGAATACAGAGAAAAATATGATGTGGCTGTATCTAGAGCGGTAGCCCCTTTACCAGTATTGTTAGAATACATGGTGCCACTAGTAAAACAAAAGGGTAAAATTATTTGTATGAAAGGACCAAACTCAAAACAAGAAATAGAAGATGCAAAAGAAGCAATTAAAGTGTTAGGAGCAGAAATAGAAGATATAAAAGAAATAAAATTACCGTTTTCAGATATAGAAAGAACAATTATTATCATAAATAAAAGTAAAAACACACCTAAAGAGTATCCGAGAAAAGCCGGAATACCAACAAAAAATCCGATAAATTAAAAAAATGTTCCACGTGGAACATTTTTTCTTTCATATTGACATATAAAATGTTTTTCTATAATATTAAACTACAAAATGTTTGGAGATGATTTTTTTGGGTAAAATAATATCAATAGCAAATCAAAAAGGTGGGGTAGGTAAAACCACTACAGCAATAAATTTAAGTTCTATGTTAGCAAAAAAAGGTAAGAAAGTTTTATTAGTAGACGCAGATGCACAGGGGAATGCAACAAGTGGATTAGGAATAGAAAAAAACCTAGAGAAATCAGTTTACGAAGTTCTTGTTGGAGACATACCAATAAAAGGAGCTATTATAGAAACAAAAACAAAAGGACTATACGTATGTCCTTCTACAATTAATCTTGCTGGAGCAGAAGTTGAGTTAGTATCAATGATGGGTAGAGAAAAAAGACTAAAACTTAAATTAGAGGAAGTTGCAAACAATTACGATTATATATTAATAGATTGTCCACCATCACTTGGATTAATAACATTAAATGCTTTTACAGCATCAAATTCTGTTCTTATCCCAGTACAGTGCGAATATTATGCGCTAGAAGGATTAGGGCAACTTATTAATACAATAAATTTGGTAAAAAAACTACTTAATTCGGATTTGGAAATTGAAGGTGCAATTCTTACAATGTATGATTCAAGAACAAATTTATCTAACCAAGTAGTAAAAGAAGTGAAAAAATATTTTAACAACAAAGTTTTTGATACAGTAATACCTAGAAATATAAAATTAAGTGAGGCACCGAGTTTTGGAATGTCCATAGTGGATTACGACGCTAGGTCAAAAGGTGCAAAATGTTACGAAAAATTAGCAAAAGAATTATTAAAAAAGAACAGCACGGTTTAAAAATACAAAACGAAAGGAATGAGATATAATTTATGAAAAAAACAGGGTTAGGAAAAGGTTTAGATGCCTTATTTATAAATAATATTGAAGAAATAGAGGAGATAAAAGAAGGCGAAGTTATAGAAAAAATCAAGATAATTGATATAGAGCCAAACAAAGAACAACCTAGAAAAGTTTTTGACGAAGAAGCTTTACAAGAACTATCTAATTCGATAAAAGAGTACGGTGTAATTCAACCTATAATAGTAATAAAAAAGGATAATTACTATAAAATCGTTGCAGGAGAAAGAAGATGGAGAGCAGCAAAAAAAGCTGGATTAAAAGAAGTGCCTGCAATAGTTCGTGAATATAACGACAAAGAAAACTCTGAAGTTGCGCTAATAGAAAACATACAAAGACAAAACTTGAATCCTATGGAAAAAGCAATAGCTATAAAAAACCTAATGCAATCACAAAAAATGACTCAACAAGATGTGGCAACAAAGCTAGGAATGAGTAGAAGTGCAGTCGCAAACGCTATAAGAATAATAAATTTAGATAAAAGGGTTATAGAGTTAGTTGAAGAAGGAAAATTAACAGAAGGGCATTGCAAAGCGTTGTTAGCAGTAGAAGATAGCGAAAAACAGTACTTAGCAGCGAAGCATATGATAGAATATGGAGAAAGCGTAAGAAGTATAGAAGATAAGATAAAAAAGGCAAAGACAAAAAAAGGTGCAAAAAAATACGATGCAATATATAAAGATATAGAGAAAACTTTTAGAGAGTTTTTTGGTACAAAAGTAAAACTAAGTGTTGGAAAGAAAAGCGGGAAAATAATTATAGAATATAGTAATAATGAAGATTTAGAAAGAATAATAGGATTGGTGAAATAATGGATTTTTTAAAAACAGAAGCATTCTTAATCGCATTACTTAGCGTAAATGTATTTTTAATAGTATTATTTATAATTAATTCTGTTATCATAAGTAAGCAAAAAAAACATTATAATAGTTTTATGAAAAACATAAGTAATGGCGGAAATATAGAAGAAATGTTAGTAAAATATATTAACAAAGTAGAAGAGGTTTCTAAGAAAAACACTCAAATAGAAACATATATTAAAGATATAGATGTTCAGGTTTCTACATGTATTCAGAAGGTTGGAATAGTTAGATATAGTGCATACAAAAGTGTTGGAAGCGATTTAAGCTTTGCTCTTGCCATATTAGACCAAAAAGACAACGGAATAGTACTAAATGGAATTTACTCAAGAGAAATGTCAAACATATATGCAAAGCCAGTTGTAGCAAGGGAATCGGCATATTCTCTTTCAATAGAAGAGAAGCAAGCAATAAACCTTGCAATAAACAAAAAAGTGTAAAAAAATAGGAACTCAGCATTGACAAAGAAATATAAAAATGCTAATATTGATAATGTTCCAATATTTTTGGAGAGGTGGTCGAGTTGGTTTATGGCACCAGTCTTGAAAATTGGCGTAGGTTTGTAGCCTACCGTGGGTTCGAATCCCACC
>JAISHG010000116.1 GCA_031262685.1 Lachnospiraceae bacterium
TACTACTATTCATAAGAGGTTCAAGTCCTTTCGTATAATTTGTTTCTTAACAATTCAATTATACTACTTGAATCTCTTATTTTCTATTATTTTTGTTTCACATCAATTGTAACACTACACTTTATAAATCATTTCTATATATAATTATTCGTATTTATATACGCAATTCTTCCCGTTTTTGGAACTTCAACTTTATCTACGTTTTCAGACACATGTTCTAAGACCGTAACTGTAGTATATGCTTTATAAATATATTCTATCCCCGTTAGGTTCGAATTACTGTACAATGTACACAATCCACCTAGCTTCCTAGTATTACTTTCTACATTGTTTTCTTTTTGTACATAATCTAAAGATATCCAGCCATCTGCTGTTTTCCCCCATTCGTTTGATTCCTCATATATTGTTACAATTGTTCCATATTTGTATGCTCCTAGTTTTCTATAATTTATTCCTGCTCCTAGTCTATAATTTAGTCCTATCTTCGGAGTTACTTTGGCTGTGTAGTTTGTGTGTTTTACTACTTCCGTATTAGCATTCTCGCTAATCTCATTTTTTTGCACATAGCTTAAAGATATCCAGCCATCTGCTGTTTTTCCCCATCCATTTGATTCTGCATATATAGTTATAGCCGTACCACATGCATAAGCTCCCAATTTTTTATAATCTATCCCAGCACCCGTTCTATAGTTTAGTCCGCTTTTTGCTACAACAATTGCTGTATAATTTGTTTCTACTTTTGAAGAATCAGTATCTATTACTATATTATCCGCTTTTTGCGTAACATCACTTCTTACATTTTCAAAGCAAAAGAATCTTGTATAATTTGCGTATTTTTTAAAGTTTTCGAATGTAACAAAAACACTATTCCCTAACACCTCTACCTTCCCTTTACGAGAGCTTACATTAAATTTATTATTATACAAATATGGATCATAAATCTCCAAAATATCATCGCTTTTAGTTTCAGTATTATTATTATTTACATCTACTATTAAAATAAAATGACCACCATAAGTAAACAACCCTTCCGCGCAACCTGCTATTACATAATAATTACTATTTACTAAATTAATAGCTGTTTCCAGATTATTAGTTTCTTGATATGTGATGTCGAAAACATCCGCTGTCCATTTAAATGCACTCCAATACGTACCATTGTTAGTGCTACGAAAACCGTAATCCACATAAAGATTAGACATTGTAACCGGTGATATATCTCCTTTTATGCTAGATACTACCATTGCTGCAGAAGTTGGTCCACAACCACTTGATCCTATGGTTTGTGAATAATCTCCTGTACTTGTATATAATACATTTTTCCATCTACTATCCACTTGGCTATAATAGGTTAATCCTCTATATTCTCCAACAGATACATTAGGTATTTTAGAAGAGCCGTTATATGCAATCTCTCCTTGTCTTTCAAACCCTTCATTCTCAGTTTCTTGATATTCTAATGCTTGTTCTTCTACTTCAGAAAGATTTGGAATCTCTTTACTTTTCTCTATATTAGTGTTAACAATTTCTTCTTTTTCAAGACTTTCTTCTTCCTTGCCTAACACAAAAAAACACCCTGCGACTACCGCTATTAAAATAATAATTACTAATATAATTTTAGCATTTATTTTAAAAACCTCATTTCCTTTTTCTCTACTACTAATAATATATGTAAAGTTTAATATTTTTGACACTCTCTTTAACATATTTATTCCGTTTTCATATCATATATGGGTGATATTATGGCTACATTTAGTTTATGTATGATTGTTAAAAACGAAAAAGATGTTTTAGAAAGATGTTTAAATAGTGCCAAAGATATTTTTGACGAAATAATTATTGTAGATACTGGTTCTAGCGATAAAACAATAGAAATTGCAAAAAAATTTACCAAAGATGTTTATACTTTTGAATGGGTAGATAATTTTTCGAAAGCACGAAACTATTCTTTCTCTAAAGCTACTTCGGATTACATCATGTGGCTCGATGCGGATGATGTGATTTTAGAAAAAGATAAAATTAAATTACTAAATTTAAAACAAACAATTACTTCAAATATAGATATGGTAATGATGAAATATAATATAAGTTTTGATTTAAATAATAACCCTACTTTTTCATACTATAGAGAAAGATTGCTAAACAGAACGCAAAACTATATGTGGGAAGGTTTTATTCATGAAGCCATTGTTCCTTCTGGTAATATAATTTATTCAGACATAGCAATTTGCCACTATAAAATGAAACCAAATGAGCCTAAAAGAAATTTAAATATATTTAACAATATGATATCTTCTGGAAAAATATTAAACCCTAGAGAACAATTTTATTATGGAAGAGAACTTTATTATAATGGGGATTTTAAAAAAGCCATTATGATTTTTTCAAATTTTTTAGATTCTAATGAAGGTTGGCTAGAAAATAATATTAATGCGTGTATAGATTTATATAATTCTTACAGGAAATTAAATGATGATAAAAATGCCATAAAATCTTTACTTAGAAGTTTTGAGTACGCTAGTCCTAGAGGCGAGGTTTGCTCAGAACTAGGAAACTATTACTTTTCAATTTCAAATTACAATACGGCTATATATTGGTATAAATCCGCCTTGCTTTGTACATTAAAAGAAGAAAAACGGAGGATTTACTATTGCAGATGCTTATTCTTATATACCATATATCCAACTTTGCGTTTGCTATTACAAACTTGGAGATATTGCAGAATCTATTAAATATAACAATTTAGCCGGAACTATAAAACCAAATGACAAGTCATATTTATATAATAAGATTTTTTTGAATAATCTAATAGATCCAAATTAGCACACCTAAAAAGATTTTTTTCATATACTATATCGTATAAATCTTATTATCATTTTGTAAGGAGGTGAAATTATGTGTTTATCAAAAATATTTTCTAAAATTTTTCCTAATTCAACAGATATTATAGAAGAATCCGAAGAACTACTAAAAGAAACCGGAGAAAAAACTCTAGAAGAATTGCTTCCTTTAAATTATGAACAGCAACCCGGTCCTCAGGGTATTCAAGGTATTCAGGGCATCCCCCGGTCCTACTGGAGAGATAGGTCCTATGGGTCCTACTGGCCCTACTGGTCCTAGCGGAGCTGTAGGTGCAACAGGCCCTACTGGTCCTATTGGTCCTCAGGGTATTCAAGGTATTCAGGGTGTTCCAGGTAATGATGGGGTTATAGCAAATTCTCAAGTTGTATTAAGTAATATTATTAGTATAACTTCAAAAGAATATTTCGAAAACCTAACTGCCACATGCCCTTCTGGAACTATCATTGTCGGAGGTGGTTACATTACTTCATCTAAAACAAATGATTTATATATCACTAAAACAGCTCCAAATATAGAAAATAATAGTTGGGAAGTTTCCGTGTACAATAATGGTGACTCCGAAGAAACAATTCAAGTTTATGCAATATACCTGCCTATTACTAATGATAACTAATTCTATTTTTTGGGGAGGTTAAACGTATGAAAATAAGCATTATAATTCCACAATTTAACGAAAATGAGGACACTATCTTTGCGCTACTTTCTTCAATAAACAATCAACTCGCAATAAGTAATGACATTGAAGTTATTGTTGTAAATGACAATTCTAACATTTTTCTTACTGACACTTTTTTACATAGCTTTCCAGCTCTAAGAAAAAACATTAAATATATTAAAAGGAACCAAAATGGCGGTCCTGGACTAGCAAGGAATTCAGGAATAGCTGTTGCTAGCGGTGATTATATTATGTTTTGTGATAGTGATGATGTTCTTCATAATGTTGGTGTTTTAGAAGCATTTTTAATTGAAATAGAAAATTCAAATTCAGATATGATTATTTCTTCTTGGCTACAAGAAGTAGAAAAGGATAAGAAAAAAATATATTATCAACATCTAAATGAATTTACATGGTTACATGGAAAAATGTACAAAAAACGATTTCTTATTGATAACGATATAAAATTTGATAGCGACCTTCGTTTTCACGAAGATTCCTATTTTAATGCTATTGCTGTTGAATTAGCTAAAACAAAAGCCTTCCTCCCTGCTACCACTTACGTTTGGAAATGGAGAGAAGACTCTATCACAAGAATAAATAACAAAGAATATTCTATAAATTCATATCCTATATATATTTCTGCTATCGATAAAGCCTTAGATTTTTTAAGAAAAAAAGAATTATACGAAAATATTCCTCAACGATTAACACAAACAATTATTTATTCATATTTTAATTTCCAACACGACGAATGGACTTTGGATGGTAATCCTTCTTCACTTTTGCTCGCCGAAAAAGCCGTATCAAACTTATATAATAAATGGAAAGATTTTTATACTATGCCTTCTGGCTGTTTTGATTATCTATTTAGTATTGAAAAGGATTTATCTGGAATAGAAGCCGTTAAGGAACCTTTCGAAGATTTTATATCTAGACTTCATAACCAATAGTTGTTTGTTTGAATATAATATATTGTATGAATTCTTAGGCTTTTTTGCTTAAGAATTTGTATAATATAAAAAAAAGGAATGGATGGTATGTATAATTCAAAAGAAGATTCACAAACAGATGACATTATAATAATTAATGATTCTTATAATCGCGACAATTCCAAAAACAGTTGTGGTTGTCCTCCTCCAAGACCTCCTTTTCCACCACCACCTCCTCCCTTTCCACCTCCACCTTTTCCATGTATTTGTCCTACAGGAAGTACTGGAGCAACTGGTGCTACAGGGCCTGCTGGTACTACTGGTGCCACTGGACCTATTGGCCCGCAAGGTGAGCCGGGTCCTACTGGACCTAGTGGAACAGGTTCTACTGGGCCTACTGGTCCGGCTGGCTCTATAGGTCCTACCGGTCCAAGAGGAAATACTGGTCCTACCGGCCCGCAAGGCGAAATCGGGCCTTCTGGTCCGCAAGGTATTCAAGGCGCTCAAGGAAAAATGGGTGCCACCGGTCCGCAAGGTATTCAGGGGCTACAAGGAAATACTGGAGCAGAAGGATCCATCGGTCCTACTGGTCCTCAGGGACCTAGTGGAACAGGCGCGACTGGTCCTACTGGACCCGCTGGCTCTATAGGTCCTACTGGTCCACAGGGTATTCAAGGTATTCAAGGTAAAGCCGGCCCTATAGGTCCTACTGGTCTAAAAGGAGATACCGGTGAACCTGGTGAAAGTGGAACCCCTGGACCACAAGGAGAAATTGGTCCTACTGGTCCGCAAGGTATTCAGGGTATTCAAGGAGCTACTGGACTACAAGGAGAAATTGGTCCTACTGGTCCTAGTGGAACAGGTGCTATCGGTCCTACTGGCCCGCAAGGTGAGCAAGGTGAGCCCGGTCCTACTGGCCCTCAGGGCATTCAAGGTGAGCAGGGTGTTCAAGGTGTTCCTGGAGAAACAGGAGCTGTTGGCCCACAAGGTGAAATTGGTCCTACCGGTCCACAAGGACCTTCTGGAATATCAGGTCCTCAGGGTATTCCCGGAAACACCGGACCTACTGGTCCAAAAGGAAATACCGGTCCTACTGGTCCGCAAGGCGAACAAGGGCTTCAAGGTATAAGTGGTCCTGCAGGTGCTACTGGAATTCAAGGTATCCAAGGTCCTATTGGTCCTACTGGGCATCAAGGAATACAAGGTATAAGTGGTCCTATCGGTCCTACGGGGCCAAAAGGTAACACTGGTCCTACTGGCCCGCAAGGCGAACAAGGTCTTCAAGGAGAAATTGGTCCTACTGGCATTCAAGGGTTCCCTGGTACCACTGGCCCTCAAGGTGAACAGGGCGAGCAAGGCGAGCCCGGTATTCAAGGTATTCAAGGAGAAGCTGGTGTTACTGGTCCCCAAGGTGAACAGGGCGAACAAGGTGAGCAAGGTCCTACTGGAGCCACGGGTATACAAGGCGAGCCTGGCGCTACTGGAGAAATTGGCCCTACTGGTCCTCAAGGTATTCAAGGTGAACAAGGTGAGCAAGGTCCTACTGGTAGCGATGGAAAAGTCCGGTCCTATTGGTCCTACTGGTCCGCAAGGCATTCAAGGCGTCCAAGGAGATGTCGGTGCTACTGGTCCTCAAGGTGAACAAGGCGATATTGGTCCTGTTGGTCCTACTGGACTTCAAGGTACTGAAGGTCCTCAAGGAGATATCGGCGCAACTGGCCCCCAAGGAGAACAAGGAGATATTGGCCCTATTGGTCCTACTGGTCCGCAAGGTATTCAAGGCGTCCAAGGAGCTACTGGATTACAAGGAGAAATTGGTCCTACTGGCCCGCAAGGTGTTCAAGGTCCGCAAGGTACCGTTGGCGCATTAGATGGCTCTTATCCTAGTTATACTGATCTAATTGAGGCTCATCCTACAGGCGAAATTGGCGATGCTTACTATGTAAATCCAAATCTATATATTTGGGATGATAATACAGGTTCTTGGTTAAACGTAGGGGAAATTGCCGGTCCGCAAGGAGTTCAAGGTGAACAAGGTATTCAGGGCGAACAAGGTCCTATTGGTCCTCAAGGTGAACAAGGTATTCAAGGGCTTCAAGGAGACATTGGAGCTACTGGTCCTCAGGGTATTCAAGGAGATATTGGCCCTACTGGTCCTACTGGCATTCAAGGCATTCAAGGGATTCAGGGTGACGTTGGTGCTACTGGTCCTCAAGGTGAACAAGGCGATATTGGTCCTACTGGTCCTACTGGCCCGCAAGGAGTTCAAGGACTTCAAGGAGATATTGGACCTACTGGACCTCAAGGTGAACAAGGCGATATTGGTCCTACTGGTTCTCAAGGTTTACAAGGTATTCAAGGTATTCAAGGAGAAACTGGTCCTGCCGGTCCCCAAGGTGAACAAGGCGAGCAAGGCGATTTAGGTCCTACTGGTCCGCAAGGAGTTCAAGGTATCCAAGGTCCAATAGGAGAACAAGGCGAGAAAGGTGAGAAAGGCGATACCGGTCCTACTGGTCCTCAAGGTGAGCAAGGACTTCAAGGCGAACAAGGCATTCAAGGCGATGTCCGGACCTATTGGGCCTACTGGCCCTCAAGGTGAGCAGGGTGAGCAAGGGCTTCAAGGAGAGCAAGGACCGATTGGTGTTACTGGTCCGCAAGGTATTCAAGGAGAACAAGGTGATATGGGACCTATTGGTCCTACTGGTCCACAAGGAGAACAAGGCGAACAAGGTGATTTTGGTCCTACTGGTCCACAAGGTGTTCAAGGTATTCAGGGTCCAATAGGAGAGCCTGGCGAAATGGGTCCTATAGGTCCTACTGGCCCGCAAGGTATTCAAGGACTTCAGGGTGAAATTGGACCTACTGGACCTACTGGAGCAATTGGTGCCACTGGACCTCAGGGAATCCAAGGAAACACTGGTCCTCAAGGTGTTCAAGGCATTCAAGGTCCTACTGGTCCAAGAGGAGAACAAGGACTTCAGGGTAATACTGGGCCTACTGGTCCTACCGGTCCGCAAGGTATTCAGGGCATTCAAGGACCGATTGGTGTTACTGGTCCTCAAGGTATTCAAGGTGTTCAAGGTGTTCAGGGTAACACTGGTCCTACCGGTCCTACTGGTCCTCTTCCTACAGTGAGTGTTGTAACTAGCGCAAGCCAATCTCTTAGCGGTGGTTCAACAGTAAACAGTTTAAAAGCAACCTGTCCTTCTGGAACGGTTGTAATAGCTGGAGGTTTTTTAGCTGATCAAAATAATGAATATGTTATAGTAACAAGAAGCACTCCAAATACAACAGCTAATGCATGGGAAGTATCTGCAAAAAACACGGCAATGTTATCAAGTTATCCAATTCAATCATATGCAGTATGTATGCGTAGAACTTAAAAAAATAGTCGTACTTTTAAGTACGACTATTTTTTTAATAATAATTTTAAATTAACAAAAAAGACATTTACAAAAAGCATTTCATAAATGTCTTAATATATATTTACTTTTCATCTAGCAACAGCAATTATCTTTTTTATCACATTGTTTTAACATCAATTGTATTATTAAAGGTAAAAGAACAAGTAGCGCTAAAGCTCCTGCTACTATTGCCACAATTACTGATACTCCTGGAATTAATGATAATAATGCTCCTATAAGTGCTCCTACAAATAATGATAAAAGTATCTCAAGCAATTTTATTACTTTTTCTCTACAACATGTTTTTGCTTTCTTGCATTTTTTTACACATACTTCTATAGGTTCTTTGTTTCCGCATACTTGAACTGGTACTCTACATTCGTCCATCGTCATATCACCTCCTCTGGTGTATATAATATAATATGTCGAAAAAGGTAATATTGTGCAAAATAAAAACACCATATTATAGTATGGTGTTTCTTTTTGGTGACCCGTACGGGAATCGAACCCATGACTCCGCCGTGAAAGGGCGGTGTCTTAACCGCTTGACCAACGGGCCGTTTTCAAAATAAGCATTTTCTATTTTACCTTTTTTTCTGTAGCTTGTCAATATCTTTCACTTAAAATTTTACGTCAATTTGTTGTATATCATGTTTCAAAATGATATAATCTGTATTATATTTTAGGGGGCTGATATTTATGAAACTAGAACACAAAGATATTTCCGTTGTATTTTCACATACAGATATTCCAGATTTATTTTTTACAGAGTATTTAGCTTCCGCAAGTGGAGACTTTATTAAACTTTATTTATATATAGCTTTTCTTGCAAAATATAACAGAGAAATTAAAATAAAAGATTTATCTAAATCTTTAAATATACCTTTTAAAACAATAGAAGAAGGACTTGCATACTGGGAAAATGCCGGACTTATAACAAAAAAACTAAACGGATATATTTTAAACAATCTTCAAGAAATAGAATTAAACAAATTATATTCTCCTAAACTTACTCTTTCTTCTGCTGAATTAGAAAAAAATGAAAAAAACAAATATCGTGCAAAAGCCATCGAAAATATTAATAATACATTTTTCCAAGGAATAATGTCACCATCTTGGTATGGAGACATAGCTATGTGGTTCAAAAAATATGACTTCGACGAACAAGTTATGAATGCTTTATTTAATTATTGTTTTAACAAATCTGCTTTGCACAGAAATTACGTACAAGCTGTAGCAGATGCGTGGGCAAAAAACAATATCAAAACTTATGCTGATTTAGAAATATATGAAGAAAAAAATAATCACTTAAATAAAATTAAATCTACTATTGTGAAAAAATTAAAACTATCTCGTATGCTTACACAATACGAAGATTCCTACATAGAAAAATGGACGTTGGAATTTAAATTTAATTTAGATATTATAGAACTTGCACTAAAGAAAACCACTTCAAAAGCTAATCCTAGCTTCGATTATATAGACAAATTATTATCAGATTGGCACGACAGAAACTTAAAAACAGTTCCAGAAATCGAAAGCTTTTTAGAAAGTTTTAAAAATCAAAATAAAAATATTAAAACTTTAGAAAAGAAAAGTTATTCTCCAAATTTCGAACAACGAAAATACGAAAACTTTGATAAATTTTATGCAAATTAATAGAGGTGATTTTTATAAATAATATTACATTAAAATACGAAAAAAAACGACTAGCTGCAGAACTTGATGCAGAAAAAAGAAAACAAGAATTATATTTAAAAAATCCCAAATTAGAAGAAATAGAAAAAGAGTTAACTTCTTTTGCAATTTCTTCTGCAAAAGCTATTTTAAATAATAATAGTAATAATAATTTAATTGATTTAAAAAATAAAATAAATAATCTAAAAAAAGAAAAAATAAAAATATTAAGTAATTTAAATTTAAATGAAGATTATTTATTGCCAAAATATGAGTGTCCTATTTGTTCAGATACTGGATATATTTCAGATGGATACAATACACAAATGTGTAATTGTTTAAAACAAGAATTATTTAATATTCAAATTAATAAATCAAATATAAATACTTTAGAAATTCAAAATTTTAATACATTTAATATTAATCTTTTTTCTGCCGAAAAAAATAAGGAAAAATATAATTCGGATTTATCGCCGAAAGAAAATATTATAAAAATAAAAACTGCAGCAGAAAACTTTATAAATAAATTCGAAAATATTGCACAAAAAAATTTATTATTTACTGGAACTACTGGCTCTGGAAAAACTTTTTTATGTAACTGCATTGCAAACGAAATATTAAAATCAGGAAAAACCGTTTTATATCAAACAGCACCAGTAATGTTAGACAAAATAATAGATTATAAATTTGGGAAAAATTCATCTAGTGCATCACTTTGTGAAGATCTGTATAATGTAGATTTATTAATTATAGATGATTTAGGTGCAGAAAATATAAATAGCGTAAAACTTACAGAACTTTTTAATATAATAAATACTAGGGTTTTAAATTTTAATACAAAATGTATTAAAACAATAATTTCTACAAATTTAAGCTTAGAAAATTTATATAAAAATTATGATGAAAGAATTGTTTCCAGACTTATTGGGTATTACGATATTTATAGATTTTTTGGTGATGATATCAGACAAAAAAAATAATTTTATATTTTTGTTTTCAAAAATTGCCAGAATATTAATTTTAAAAAAAACCATAATAATAACATAAGATTTTTATTAGTTGAACTAAGAATTGTATTTGTTTATTTTTTAATAGATATTTATAATTCGAACAAAGATATATTTTAGCTTATTTTTTAGGTTTAAATATGTCGGAGTCGTAGGATATAATATTTGTTTGTAAGCTATATTTTTTATTTTTCTTATTTATTATATATGGTTAAATTATAGGTATTATATCTGGGTTAAGATTATATTAATATTATTAAGGGGTTGTTATTAGTCCCACGTGGATGAATCTGGTTTCTTATGGTGTTTTTATAATCGAGCAACTGATTAATATATGTGGTTTATTGCTTATTTATATAGCAATATGTATTAGGTGAAAAAACTATATATATTAGTTTTAGCTGAAGATTAATATGGGTTTTATCGATTAATAGCTCGGAATAATTCCGAGCTATTAAATTTTTTTAATTTAAATATCTAGATTTTTTACGTATTTTGCATTGTCTACAATAAAATCTCTTCTTGGCTCTACTTCATCTCCCATTAATAATGTAATAATTTTATCTGCTTCTATTGCATCGTCCATTGTTACTTTAATTAAGGTTCTATTTTCTGGGTTCATTGTTGTTTCCCAAAGCTGTTCTGGGTTCATCTCCCCTAGTCCTTTATATCTTTGAAGACCCAATTGATCTCTTAAAATTCCTTTTTTCTCTAATTCTTCGTAATTTCTAGCCAAGTCGTCGTCTGTATAACAATAAATATCTTGTATTCCTTTTTTCGATAATTTATATAATGGCGGTTGAGCTAAATACACATTTCCGTTTTCTACTAATGGTCTCATATATCTGAAGAAGAACGTCATTAAAAGGGTTCTAATATGTGCTCCGTCTACGTCTGCATCTGCCATTATAATAACTTTTCCATATCTTATTTTTGAAACATCAAATTCTGCTCCAATTCCACCACCAACAGCAACTATTACCGGATTTAATTTGTCGTTTCCATATATTTTATCTGCTCTAGCTTTTTCCACGTTAAGCATTTTTCCCCATAATGGTAAAATTGCTTGGAATTTCCTATCTCTTCCCTGTTTTGCACTACCTCCTGCTGAATCTCCCTCAACTATATATACTTCGCATTCATCTGGGTTTTTACTACTACAGTCTGCAAGTTTTCCTGGTAAGGTTGATGTTTCTAGGCTTGTCTTTTTTCTTACAAGTTCTCTTGCTTTTCTTGCTGCTTCTCTAGCTCTTGATGCACTTACGCATTTTTCTAATATTGTTTTTGCTATAGATGGATTCTCTTCTAAAAATGGTGCTAAAAATTCATTCATTGCATTTATTACAAAACCTGTAACCTCGCTGTTTCCTAGTTTTCCTTTTGTTTGACCTTCAAATTGAGGCTCTTTTACTTTTACAGAAATAACTGCCGTTATTCCCTCTCTTATATCCTCACCTTGCAAATTAATATCTTTTTCTTTTAATATGTTTTTATTTCTTGCATAATCGTTAAATATTTTTGTTAAGGCTCTTTTAAATCCCTCTAAATGTGTTCCACCTTCTATTGTATTAATATTATTTACAAAAGAATATATATTTTCTGAATATGCTGTTGTATACTGCATAGCTATTTCTACTGCTACTTCTCCAGCTTTTTCTATATATATTGGAGCTGTATGTATTTTTTCTTTATTTTTATTTAAGTATTCTACAAAAGAAACTAGTCCTCCTTCGTAGCAAAACTCAGATTTCTTTGTGTTTTCTTCCCTTTTATCTTCTATTTTAATTCTTAATCCTTTTGTTAAGAATGCCATTTCTCTAAATCTATTTTCTAAAACATCGTATTCGTATTCTAATGTTTCAAATATTGTATTGTCTGCTAAAAATCTTACTTTTGTACCTGTTCTTTCTGAACTTCCTATTTTTTCTAATGGTTTAACGGTTTTCCCTCTTTCGAATGTCATTTGGTACATACCGCCTTCTCTTTCTATTGTAACCTCTGTCCATTCTGCTAATGCATTTACAACAGAAGCGCCTACTCCGTGAAGACCACCTGACACTTTATATCCACTGTCTCCACCAAATTTTCCACCAGCATGCAATACTGTATAAACAGTTTCTGCTGCAGATATTCCTGTTTTGGCATGTTTTCCTACTGGTATTCCTCTACCATCGTCTTCTACACAAATTATATTTCCTGGTTCTATTACTACATTTATATTTTTACAATATCCTGCTAAAGCCTCATCTACTGCATTATCTACTATTTCGTATACCAAATGATGTAGCCCTCTTACAGATACGCTTCCTATGTACATTCCCGGTCTTTTTCTAACTGCCTCTAGTCCTTCTAATACTTGTATTTGGTCAGCATCATATTTGTGGTCAAATTTTTCCATGTTAGTTATCATTCCTTTCCCTTTTGTTTAATGTTGTAGATGAAATATTAGATATATATGCTTTTATACTTTCACCTTCGTTATATAATATAAATGTTTTTTCCAAATTTTCTGAAATATTTATTATATTATTTTCTTTTTGTAATAATTTAATTAATTTTTTATATTCCGCCGAATTTTTAATTGTTTCAATATTAAAAATTCCGATTATTTTTTCTGAATTAATTACATTATTATTACCTATGTGCAAATACATATTATCACAAGACCTTTCCGTTTTCAACTTTTAAATATTTATTAGCTTTGTTAATAGTATTTCTATTTGTACTGGTAATTATTACTTGATTTTTTTGAATATTTTCTAATAAATTAACTATTCTTTTTTCGTCTAATTCTGATGTAAAATCATCTAACAATAATATTGGATAATCATTTATTTCATCATAAATAACTTCTAGCTCTGATAACTTTAAAGAAATAATTACAGTTCTTTGTTGTCCTTGCGAACCATAAACACTAACTTGTTTATTATTTATTGAAATAACAAAATCATCTCTATGAACACCCTCTACAGTATACCCTTTTTTTATATCTATTTCCCTTTGGTTTTTTAAATTAATTAAATATTTGTTTTTGTCTTCTACATTAGAAATATATTTTATATTTATTTTTTCTTTTTCCGTTGTTATTTTTGAATGAATATTATTTATTTTTAATTTTATTTTTTCTATAAATTCTTTTCTATATAAATAAATTTGATATCCTATTTCTGCTATTTTTTCATCCCATATATCTAACAGTTCTTTAGATTTATTTTCATATTTAATTTGTCTTAAATAAATATTTCTTTGGTCTAAATATTTTTTATAATTATTTAATAAATAAATATAATTTGGTCTTAATTGACTTATCATTATGTCTAAAAATTTTCTTCTTTTTACTGGTCCATTTTTTAAAATATCCATATCGTTTGGATTAAAAATAACTGTACAAATATTCCCCAATAATTCACTTGTTTTTTTTATTTTTATTTTATTTAAATATATTTCTTTTTTTAATTCATTAAAATTATTTTTCTCAATATTTATTTGAATATTTTTATTTAAATTATTTTTTTCATATTCAATTTCTATTTTACAATTATTTTTTTCTAAATTAATTAATTCTTTTTCTTTATTTGTTCTAAACGACCTTCCTATAGCAGAAATAAAAATAGATTCTAAAATATTTGTTTTTCCTTCTCCATTGTCTCCATAAATAATATTTATTTTTTCATCTAAATTTATTTCTTCATTTTCATAATTTCTAAAATTAATTAATCTTATTTTTTTTATATGCATTTTATTTCTCACTATTTCTTTTTTTGTTTCTTCTTTTTACAAAAAAATTCAAAACGGAATTAAAAAATGTTTCGATAATTCCTCCCGCAATAATTGCAAAAAATATTATTAAAATATTTAAAAAATTCTTTACCAATATAATATTGCTCATATATTTATAAATATCATTAACGTATATTTTTGCAAAAACTAATACGCCCATATTTATTACTAATAAAATTAATATATTTACTAATTTATTTTGTTTTGTTTTCTTGCTTGTTAAAAAATATATTATTCTAATAATCGGATATAGTGCTAATACTATTGTGAAAAAAATTATACTAAAAATAATTAATGTTCTCATCTTTTTTCTCCATTACTTCATTCTTATTGGTAATATCATATATGTGTAATTATCATCTTCTGTTGGTTTTATAATACAAGGGGCTTCACTTGTTCCAAATTCAATAATTATTTCTTCATCGTCTATTGCTCTTAATGCATCTAAAAAATATTTTGGGTTAACCCCTATTTCTAAGTTTTTTCCTTCTGTTGAAATATACATTTCTTCTTTTGCATCTCCGGTTTGGTTCGTACAAAGCATTACTATTTTTCCAATTTCTATTTGTATTTTTACCGGATATTTTTTTTCTTTTTCTATTGTTGATGCTGATATTAAACTAACTCTTTCAAAACAATTTTGAAAATCATTTTTATTTACTCTTATTTTTGTTTCCCATGTTTTTGGAATAACATTTGCGTAATTTAAAAATTCTCCTTCTAGAAGTCTTGTTACGATTTTGCAATTTTCTAATTCGAATAAGGCTTGATTTTTTGCTATTCCTATTTTTACAATATCGTAAGAATCGTTTATTATTTTATTTATTTCATTTAATGTTTTCCCTGGAATTACCGCTTTAAATTCTTCTGCTTCTTTTTCTAAAAATCTGTTTTTCCATGCTAATCTAAAACCATCTACTGCAACAATATTTATTTTATTGTTTTGTATTTCGAATAAACATCCCGTAAATATTTGTCTGTTCTCCTCTGTACTTACTGCAAAACTAGTTTTTCTTATCATATCTTTTAAATTTCTTTGTTCTATTTCTATAGATTTTTCTATATTTATTTTTGGAAGTTCTGGAAATTCTTCCGGATTCATTGTTGCTAGTTTGTAAATAGAACCTTCGCATTCTATTACTAATAAATTACTATCATTTATTTCTATTTTAATTTCCGTATCTGGTAATTTTTTGATTATTTCACTAAACATAGTTGCATTAACAACTGTGCTTCCATGCGTCTGTGTTTTACACTCCATTACATATTCTATACCTAATTCTAAGTCATATGTTGTTAGTTTTACTGTATTGTCATTTGTTTGGATAAGAATACCTTCTAATATTGGCATTGTTGTTCTTGTAGGTATACCTTTATCTACGGAATTAATTGCTTTAATTAGTTTTTCTTTTTCGCAAATAATTTTCATGAGAAATTCCTCCTTTATAAATAATTAAATAGTTTTAGTAATAGTATTAGTATGTTCTGTGGATTCTGTGGAAAACTAAAGTAATGTTAGTATTTCCGTAAAGTTTTTGTGTGCATAACCATATGGAAAATTTTTAGTAGTTATTCACAGGGCATTTTTTTCTTGTGTATTTTTTTGTTATTAACAAGTTATTAACAAGCTTAGTTTTTTAGTCTGTGGAAAACTGATAAAAGAACTGATACTGTACGATAACTACCTGTGTGTTGCTAAAAAAGAATCTATTTTTTGTTTCGTATCACAGACTTAATGCTATCTATAATTTGTTTGGTTTGAGCAGATTCTTTTATATCTTTTTCTATTTTATTACACGCATGCATTACTGTAGAGTGGTCTCTTCCACCCAATGTTTTTCCGATAATAGGAAAAGACATATCTAAAATATTTCTACACAAATACATACACACTTGTCTTGGAAATGCAATTTCGTTAGAGCGCTTAGAACTTTTTAAATCATAAACACTAACGTTAAAGTATTTTGAGACAACATCTATTATATAATCTATTGAGACAACATTTTCTTTTTTTAAAATAATATCATTTATAGCTTTTTCGGACATTTCTAAGGTTATTTGAGCATGTGTTAATGTGGAAGTTGCTACTAACTTATTAAAAACACCCTCCAACTCTCTTATGTTTGAATTTATTTTTGTTGCGATATTGGATAAAATGTCGTCAGAAATGATAACGTGTGTTTCGTCGGTTTTTTTTCTTAATATAGCAAGGCGTGTTTCGTAATCTGCCATAGAAATATCAGCAAGTAGCCCCCACTCAAATCTGGATTTTAAACGATCCTCTAAAAATTGTATGTCTCTCGGAGGTCTATCGCTAGAAAGAATTATTTGCTTGCCACTTTCGTGCAAACTATTGAACGTGTGAAAAAATTCTTCTTGAATTCTTTCTTTCCCAGCAATAAACTGAATATCATCTATTAATAAAAGATCTATATTTCTATATTTGTTTCTAAATTTTTCGTTTGAATTATCCTTTATAGCATTAATAAATTCGTTTGTGAACTTTTCGGATGTTACATATAAAACAGAAGCTGTTTTATTTGTTTTTAATATTTCGTTTCCAATAGCATGCATTAAATGCGTTTTTCCAAGACCAACCCCGCCATATAAAAATAATGGATTATAAGAGGCCGCAGGAGCTTCTGCAACAGCTAAAGAAGCCGAATGTGCAAGTCTATTGTTGTCCCCCACTACGAAATTACTAAAAGTATATTTAGGATTCAATAATGAATTGGAATATCCATAAGAAACATCTGAAGAGTTTTTATATTCAAGCTTTTCGTCGGGCACTAAATCTTCGGAAATAATGGATATAATACAATCCTTATGTAATATTAAATTAAATGCACTTGTAAGAATATCTGTATATTTGCTTTTTACAAAAGGTAAATTAACAGAATCACGATAAATAAGAGTAACAACATTTTCGTTGATACTTTTTATTTTTAAATCTTTAAGCCATGTATTGTAAGAGATTTCGGGTATTTCTTTTTTTAAAGACTCCTTAACTTCGTTTAAAAACGCATTTAATTCTTCGCCCATTTTTTCTCCTTTTTTGGTAAAAAGTTATCCACAACAATTTAAACAGGTGTTGATAACTTCTTGCAAAAATAAACAAAAAAATTTATAAAAATGCTTATTTCCCTACCGTTTTCATATAATATCAAAAAAAGTTAAAATAAGCAACAATAAAATTAATAAAATTGCAAGTACGAAGGTTGACAAATTAAGTAAACATAGTATATAATCGCAGTACGCGTTTTAAAAATTGGAGGGAAAATAATGAAACAAACATATCAGCCAAAAAATAGACAAGCGAAAAAAGAACACGGATTTATGAAAAGAATGAAAACAGCAGCAGGAAGAAATGTTTTAAAAAGAAGAAAATTAAAAGGAAGAAAAAAACTTACTGCATAAATTGCTAGGGCCGCAAAAGAAAGTGGCCTTTTATTCTATATAAAAGAGAGAAAAAATGAAGAATACGGAAATGTTAAAGAAAAACTACGAATTTAATACAGTATTAAAATACGGTAAAAGTTATCATGGGAAATATTATAGTATATTTTTTCTAAAAACCAAAAAAGAAAAAAACGGATTAGGAATTGCTATAAGTAAAAAAATTGCAGGTAGCGTAGAAAGAAACCGATTAAAAAGATTAGTTAGAGAAAGTTATAGGGAAATAGAAGAAAAACTAATTGAAAATAGTGATATTGTAGTTTTAGTAAATAAAAAATATACAAAAAATACGGAGCAAATTGACTTTGAAAAAACAATACGAGACTTCTATAAAATCTTTACATCCGCAAGACTAATAATCGCTAAAAGGAAAATAAATGAAGAAAATTATAATTAGGTTAATTAATTTTTATCAAAAAAAAATATCTTTAAATATTTCTCAGGGTACTCCTAAGTGTAGATTTTATCCCACATGTTCAGAATACACAAAACAAGCTGTAGAAAAATATGGGGTAGGAAAAGGTCTTTTTCTAGGATTAAAGAGAATAATAAAATGTAATCCTTTTTTTAAGGGAGGATACGATCCTTTAAAATGAGTAGAAGAGAGGAAAGATACATATGGATGCAATTTCAAACGCTTTTGGATATATACTTAATGCGATATACAACTTGGAGTTTGTGCAAAACTATGGATTAGCACTAATATTATTTACAATATTAATTAAGGTGGTTTTGCTACCAATATCAATAAAACAACAAAAAACACTAAAAAAGACAACAGTAATTCAGGGGGAAGTAAAAAAAATACAAGAAAAATATAAAGGGGACCAAGAGAAAATAAACAAAGAGACTATGGAGCTTTACAAAAGAGAGAATATGAATCCGTTTAGCGGATGTCTTAGTTCAATAGTGCAAATTGTTCTGTTATTTGCTATTTTCTTCTTGGTAAGCAAACCGCTTACACATATGAAACAACTAGATTCTAATCTAATAAACGGGTATGCAAACGAGATAAAAACAGGACAAGTTGTGGTAAATAAAGAGCAAGTGCAAGTTATAGATGGAGAAGAAGTTGTTCCAGAAGAAAATAAAATAAACACACAAAACGTAAACACGCAATATCCGGAAATCGCTGTAATACGCGTGTTTGGAGCATACGATGAAAAAGTTAATATAAACATGAATTTCTTTGGAATAGATTTAAGCAAGGTTCCAAGCGAATCTACAAACGACATTAAAGTGTACATAATACCAGTGCTATATATAATTTCTTCATTAATAACACTAAAAATGACAAACCTAAATACAAAGAAAAAAGAAGAAAAGGCATCAGATGAAAAAGCATTAAAAGAGGGAGAAGAACAAGATGTAGATGTTGGTGCACAAGTAAATAAAAACATGATGTATATGATGCCAATAATGTCAGTTATTATAGCAATGGTAGCTCCGTTAGGTCTTGCATTATACTGGCTTGTAAATAACGTACTTACGATAATAGAAAGAGTTTTCGTAAATAAATATCTAAAAAGCAAGGAGGAAATAAAAAATGTCTAAAACAATTGTAGTAGAAGGTAGAACAACAAACGAAGCAATAGAAAACGGACTAAAAGAATTAAAGGTAGGAAAAAACCAAGTAAATATAAAAGTACTAGAAGAAGAGCATAAAAGTTTTTTTAGCATTTTAGATAAAAGAGTAGTGAAAGTGGAAATGACGCTAAAAGAAAGTGCGCCGGCTGGTGGGGCAGAATCAAGACGCGTATCGGAGAAAAAGCATAACCAAAACATGAACGAAATAGAAGAAGCAAAAGAAAAAATAGAAACATTTATTAATGCTTTTGTAAAAACTCAAAACTTAACAGACGTAGAGACAGAGGTGTTTGTAAAAGAATATGGTATATATGTAAATATAAATGGAAATAGTGCAAATTATTTGACGGGGTATAGAGGGGAAATATTAAACTCTTTGCAAATAATATTGTCTTCAATAATTAATAGTAAATATAGCGAGAAAATATCTTTGTATTTGAACATAAATAATTATAGAGAAAAAAGAATAGCAACGCTAGAGTCGTTGGCAGACAAATTATCTAAGACTGTGTTAAAAACGAGAAAATCAATTACATTAGAGCCAATGTCTGCATTCGAAAGAAAAATAATACATGCAAGACTTCAGGGTAACGAGAAAATAACAACATATAGCAAAGGCGAAGAGCCATACAGAAAAATAGTAATAGAAATAAAAAAACAGGGGATGTAAAATATGTCTACAATAGCTGCAATTTCAACTGCTCCAGGAGTAGGCGGGATAGGAATAATAAGACTAAGCGGAGAAGAGGCTTTTGTTATTATAAAAAAAGTTTTTTCTCCTCAAAATAATAGTAAAATAGAAGGTTATAAAATTAAATACGGGCGAATAGTAAATCCAAAAACCAAAGAGATAATCGATGAGGTTTTGGTTTCTTTTTTTAAGGCCCCTAAAAGCTATACAACAGAAGATATGTGCGAAATAAATTCGCATGGAGGAAACGTTATAATTCAAAGTATATTAAACGTATGTCTTGAAAACGGTGCTGTATTAGCAGAGCCGGGAGAATTTACAAAAAGAGCATTTTTAGGCGGAAGAATAGATTTGGCTCAAGCAGAAGCCGTAGTAGATATAATAAATGCTAAAACAAAAGCCGAGGCAATAAATTCGGAAAAACAGTTAGAAGGATATTTATCAAAAAGAATTAAAGAAATTAGAAAAATCCTTATCGAATTAATGGTTGATATCGAAGCATCTATAGACTATCCGGAATATGATGTAGAAGAAGTAACAAAAGAAGCTTCGGGAAAAAGTCTAAAAGAAGCATTGGTACTAGTAAAGAAATTAGAAAGCACCTTTGAAGAAGGAAAAATAATAAAAGAGGGTATAAGGACAGCAATTGTAGGAACACCAAACGCAGGTAAGTCATCGCTCTTAAATGCAATATTAAAAGAAGATAGAGCTATTGTCACAGAAATAGAAGGAACAACAAGAGATCTTATAGAAGAGTTTGTTAATATAAAAGGGATTCCGCTAAAAATAGTAGATACTGCAGGAATAAGGCAATCCGAAGATCTAATAGAACAAATAGGAATAAAAAAATCTTTAAAAGCAATAAACAATAGTGAGCTAGTTATAGCAATTTTTGATAGCACAAAAGAATTATCAAAAGAAGATTTAGAAATATTAGAATTAGTAAGAAACAAAAACGCAATAATTGTTCTTAACAAAGAGGACTTAAACAATAACATAGTGGAAACAGACAAAAGAATATTAGAAATGGGAAAAAGTATAATAAAGATATCGGCATTAAAGAACGAGGGAATAGAAGACATTTATAAAGAAATAGAAAAAATGTTTAATTTAAACGAAATAAATGTTAATGACGGTGAAATAGTAACAAATACAAGACACAAAGAACACATTAGAAAAAGTATAGAACTAGTAGAGCAAGCATTAGAAGAAATAAATAACAATATGCCTATAGATGTCACTTCAATAAGCATAAAACAGGCACTAGAGCAGCTAGGAAAAATAACAGGAGATAGTGTATCTGAAGATATAATAAAAGAAATATTTTTAAAGTTTTGTTTGGGGAAATAAGAAAAACGTAAAGCCTCGAAAAGGGCTATATATAGACAATAAATAAGAATGTTCCACGTGGAACAAAGAGGTGTAATATATGAAATATAATGCAGGAGAATACGATGTTGCAGTAATTGGAGGAGGACATGCTGGATGTGAGGCGGCACTTGCTTCGGCAAGAAAAGGACATAAAACATTAATGTTTTCTATAAGTTTAGAAGCAGTTGCAAATATGCCGTGTAATCCTAATATAGGAGGAACATCTAAAGGGCATTTAGTTAGAGAGCTAGATGCACTAGGTGGAGAAATGGGAAAAAACATAGATAAAACATTAATACAAAGCAGAATGCTTAATAAATCTAAAGGACCAGCGGTATATTCGTTAAGAGCACAAGCCGACAGAAAAAAATACCAAGCAGAAATGAAGCATACACTAGAGAAGCAAGAGAATCTGTTTATAAAACAAGCAGAAATAGTAAATATAGAATTTGAAAGTGGAAAAGTAAGTGCAGTAGAAACAAATATTGGAGCCATATACAAAGTAAAATCGGTTGTATTAGCCACGGGAACCTATTTAAAAGGAAGAATATATATAGGGGAAACCAATTTCGAGGGTGGACCAGATGGCGTGTTTCCCGCCAACAAATTATCTGAAGTGCTAAAAAATCAGGGCATAGAATTAGTAAGATTTAAAACAGGAACGCCAGCAAGGGTAAATAAAAACTCAATAGACTTTACAAAAATGGAAAGACAAGACGGAGATGAAGAAATAATACCGTTTTCTTTTGAAAACAGTATTGCAAAAATAAATCAGGAACCTTGTTATTTAACATATACAAACGAAAAAACACACGAAATAATAAGACAAAACTTACACAGATCTCCTCTTTATTCAGGAGAGATAAAAGGAACTGGACCAAGGTACTGTCCTTCTATAGAAGACAAAGTGGTAAGATTTAGCGATAAAGAAAGGCATCAAGTTTTTATAGAGCCAATGGGATTAGGAACAGATGAAATGTATGTACAGGGCATGAGCTCTTCTTTGCCAGAAGATGTGCAAATAGCAATGTATAGGTCTATTCAAGGATTAGAAAAAGTAGAGTTTACAAGACCGGCATATGCAATAGAATATGATTGTATAGACGCAAATAAGGAACTAAAACTTTCTTTAGAACACAAAAAAATAGAAGGATTGTTTTTTGCAGGACAAATAAATGGCACGTCTGGTTACGAAGAGGCGGCAGCACAAGGAATAATTGCAGGAATAAATGCTGCTTTAAAAATAGAAGGAAAAGATCCAGTAATTCTTCAAAGAACAGAAGGGTATATTGGGGTATTAATAGACGATATAGTAACAAAAGGAACAAACGAGCCATATAGAATGATGACCTCCAGAGCAGAATATAGGCTTCTTTTAAGACAAGACAATGCGGATTTAAGGTTAACGCCAATAGGTTATAACGCTGGGTTAATAAAAGAGGACAGATATAATAAGTTTTTAGAAAAAAGGAGCAAAATAGAACAAGAAATAGAAAGAATAAAAAAAGTAATAATAAAACCAACGAGCGAGGTAAATAGCTTTTTAGAAAAAAACAATTCTTCAAAAATACTTACAGGAATGTCACTTAGTGAATTATTAAAAAGAACAGAATTAACATATAATTTGTTAAAAGAAATAGATACTGAAAGAACTAGATTGCCAGATGATGTAGAAGAACAAGTTCAAATACAAATAAAGTACGAAGGATATATAAAAATGCAAGAAAGCCAAGTAAAAAGCTTTAATAAATTAGAAAACAAAAAGCTAACAGAGCAAATAGATTATAGTCAAATAAAAGGGATAAGCCTAGAAGCAAGGCAGAAATTAAATAAGTTTA
>JAISHG010000044.1 GCA_031262685.1 Lachnospiraceae bacterium
GAGTACGACGAAGCAAGTTATGTAGTAAGTCAAATAAATAAATTACGAAGAGAAGAATATTACAAGTATTCGGACTTCACAATTCTTTATAGAATGAATGCTGAGTCTCGTGCAATTGAAGATATTTTTAGACGTGAGAATGTTCCATATAAAATAGTTGGTGGGCTAAAGTTTTACGAAAGAAAAGAAATAAAAGACATAGTAGCATATTTAAGATTAGTGCAAAATCCAGCAGATAATTTAAGTTTTAAAAGGATAATTAACGAACCTAAAAGGGGTATTGGAAAAACTAGTATAGAAAACATGGAACAAATTGCGGCTCAAAATAATATTTCTATGTACGAAGTTATAAAAAAAGCTGAGGTTTATGGACTAAACAGGGTGTTTCTAAATTCTAGAGAATTTGTTCAAACTATGGAGGAATTAATTCAAATAAAAGATACTTTAACTATTTCTGAATTAATAAAACAAATATTAGCAAAAACAGGGTATATGAAAGCGTTAGAAGCTGAAAATACTATAGAAGCAGAAAGTAGAGTAGAAAACCTGGACGAATTTTTAACAGTGGCAATGGAATTTGAAGAAGAGTTTGCAGAAAACACATTAGCAGATTTCCTAGAAAGTATAACACTTTCTAGTGATATAGATAGCATGGAAGATACGGAAGATTCTGTTACATTAATGACGCTACATTCTGCAAAAGGACTAGAATTTCCAGTAGTATTTTTAGTTGGAATGGAAGAAGGGATTTTCCCTAGTTTTAGGTCTATAGGTGAACCTAAAGAATTAGAAGAAGAAAGAAGACTTTGCTATGTAGGAATAACTAGAGCAAAACAATTGCTATACTTAATTGCTGCAAAACAAAGAACGGTATTTGGTTCTACATCTTGTAACTTAATTTCTAGATTTGTTAGAGAAGTGCCAGAAGAGCTTTTAAGTGGATCTGAGAATATTTCTAAAAACAAAACTGTTAGGCAAGAAGAGGATAATTACTATAGTTCTAAAAGTAATTATGAATTTTCATATGGCACAAAACATTTTGGAAGTAAAAAGGAATCTAGTAATAGTGAATCTGGATTTAAGTTTAGAACTGCAGAAAGCTTTTTAAGTAGCATGGCGCCAAAAAAAGAAGCAAATATAGATTTGAGTATATATAAAGAAGGAGTTAAAGTTTTTCATAAAAAATTTGGCGAAGGAATAATAACAAAAGTAGAGCAAGAAGCAGATGATTTAAAATTAGATATAGATTTTGAAAAAGCAGGACACAAGCGCCTAATGGCAAAATTCGCAGGATTAGAAATAATGTAGTGGCAGGTAGGACGTAAATTTAATCAAAATTGATTTTAATGCGTAAAAATGATATAATTAATATGATTTCTAATTATAAGGAGGAGTTTCAAATGAAACCCAAAACACAAAAACAAAGACTAACAATCACAGCGGAAGACATAATGGGAGGATTATTTATACTTGGTATGTTTGTTTCTATGTCGGTCATTCCAACCTTGATATTCGGCTAAAATAAAGTTTTTCTTCGTTTTGATTTCCCTCACCTTTGAGGGGAATTTTTTTGAATAAAATAATTAAAAACAGGAATAATAGATACATATATGTTATGAAAGGGAGGATAAAAATGCCAAATTTAACTCAAATGGAACTTCAAAATTTAAGACATTTAATCGGTTCGCATGATACATCTTATCAAAAATTAAATTCATACGCATCAAATGCTGTAGACCCACAAATAAAGCAAATGTTTACAAAGTCTGCACAAGAGGCATTAACAACAAAACAAAAACTATTAACATTTTTAAATAATTAGGAGGTAAAATAATGGACGAAAAGTATATGGTAAATGACATTTTAGAAGGTATTAAAGCTAGTCTTACAACATATCAAGGTGTAATATCAGAAGCAGCTAATACTCAACTTAGACAAACAATTCAACAAATAAGAAATTCAGACGAAGCATTTCAATATGAACTATACAAAGTAGCTGCAGCAAAAGGATATTATAAGCCAGCCGGACAAGCTACACAAGAAGAAATAACGCAAGTAAAAAATGATGTAAGTCAATAAACAAGAATAAACTTTAGGAAACAGTGTAATTCTAATAGATTATGCTGTTTTTACTTTATACATAAAATATTGACAAGTAATCAAAGGAAATGTATACTAATTTGCAAGGTGATAAAAATGTATATATTTACAATAAATAACAGAAAGAGAACAAGTGCAAGGCGTCTTAAGATACCTCGTATTTATTCTACTGTTTTTTTTCGTAAATAAAGAATAATCATAATTCATAAACAGGAATAAAAGTACGAGATCTATCTACAAAGATTTCGTACTTTTTAATTTGCAGAAATTTATAGAAAAGGAGGTTTAAGATATTGTGAAAATTTTCATTGATGGAAGCAAAATGCATTAATACAAAATATATAAATGGAGGTATAAATAAAATGATTAAAATTAGTAACATAAGTAAACCGTACTATAATGAGGCGAAGGAATTTATAATAAAAAGTATAAAGAAAAATATAATTGCAGATGAAAAAACGGTTTTAGAAATTATAGAGGATTTAGATAATATAGAAAAAAGTTATCTAAAAGCAAATGGTAAGTTTTGGATTGCTGTAGAAGATGAAACAAATGAAATAGTAGGGACAATTGCCTTAAATGAAATTTCTAATAAAATTGGAGTATTGAAACGATTTTATGCGACTAAAGAGAGTAAAAGTGCACCTTTATTGTATGAAACATTAGAAAGATATGTTAAAGAACATGGATATACTCAATTGTATTTGGTATCAGGAAAAGAATTAAAATCTGCACATAAATTTTACAAAGAAAATGGATGGAAAAAAGCAAATGTAGAAGATGAAAGTATTAATATTTATGTTAGACCGAATGCAGATTTATATGTAAAGGATATATCGGAAAATGTAAAAACAGACACTATTGCTGAAATATTAGTAAATGCTATTCCGTATATAAAAAAGTATAGTAAATCGACCATTGTTATAAAATATGGTGGAAATGCTATGATTGGAAGTAAAACAATTGAAAATGTTATGAACGATATTGTATTATTGCAATCATTAGGAATAAAAGTAGTTTTAGTTCATGGAGGAGGTCCAGAGATAACAGAGTTTTCGTCGAAAATTAATATTAAAACAAAATTTATAGATGGAATGCGTGTTACAAGTAAGGAAATGCTAGAAGTATGCGAAATGGTACTGTGCGGAAAAACAAATAAAAAACTAATAAAAGCCTTGCAAAAATGTGGCGGAAAAACAATTCGGGATTTCTGGAATTGACGGCAATATGATATATGCAAAACAAAAAAATAAAAAATTAGGTTTTGTTGGAGAAATTGAAATGATAGATGTTTCTATCATAACAGATTTGTTGGAAAAGGGATATGTGCCAATAATTAGTAGCATAGCAACAGATATAAATGGCGGAACCTATAATATAAATAGTGATATATTAGCAAGCGGAATTTCTGGCAAGTTAAATGCAGAACGATTATTTATACTAACAAACGTAAAGGGTATTTATAGAGATTTCAATGATAAAAATTCTTTAATAGAAATAATTAAAACGAAGGAAGTAAAAGATTTGATCGATCAAAAATATATTGTTGGCGGAATGATACCGAAAGCTGAATGTGCAGTAGATGCCATAAAAAGTGGCACAGAAAAAGTTACAATTATTGATGGAACAGAGCCACACAGCATTATAAAAGAAATGTTTACAGTAAAAGGCTATGGAACAATGTTTGAAAAATAAGAAAGTTAATAGTTCCAAAAAATCAAATCAAAATCTTCACAAATTCTCATTTTTTGTTTAACTCATGAATACAAATATATATAGTATTAAGTGAAATGGGGAAACCAAATGCGATTTACAGATTTAAGTCAAAGAAGAAGAATGAGAACAATGTTAATTGTAGGATTTTTAATATTTGTACTCTTATCTATGCGTATTGGATTTATACAACTTGTGCAAGGATCGGAACTTCAATCAATGGCATATTTACAACAAACATTAAACAGAAAGACAAACCCCAAACGAGGAATTATATATGATTCTACCGGAAATGTTTTGGCGATGAGTGCGACAGTTCAAACAATAACTGTAACACCTACTAATATAGCCAAAGAGAATAAAGAAAAAGTAGCAAAAGCATTAAGCGAAATATTTGGTTTGGAATACGAAGTGGTATTAAAAAAAGTTAATAAAAATACCTCCCTCGAAACAATTATTAAAAAGGTTGATGAAGAAAAAGCAGATGAATTAAGACTTTGGATGAATGAAAACAATATTTTGACAGGAATAAATATAGATGAAGATACAAAAAGATACTATCCATATAACACATTGGCAGCACAAGTAATTGGCTTTACTGGTAGTGATAATCAGGGAATAGAAGGATTGGAAGTCAAATACGATAGTGTTTTAAAAGGTGTACAAGGAAGGATTCTAAAAGCAACAGATGCCGAAGGTGGAGATATAGAAGATGAAGAAGAAACGTATGTTGCAGCAATCGATGGAGACAGTTTGGTTTTATCTATAGATATGACAATTCAATCTATTGCAGAAAAATATCTAAAAGAGGCGTGTATAGATAATAACTGTACAGATGGTGGGAACATAGTAATAATGAACCCTAAAACGGGAGATGTGCTGGCACTTGCATCATATCCTACATATAATTTAAATGAGCCATATTCACCCAACACAGACGAATTAAAGGCTGTTTGGGACACTATGGAAAGCAAACAGAAAAACGAAGCACTTTCTTTGGCATGGAGGAATAGGGCAATTGCAGATACATATGAACCAGGTTCAACGTTTAAGTTAGTAACGGCATCAGCAGCATTAGAAGAAGGAATAACGAGTACCGATAATAGTGGGGAATTTCATTGTAGTGGTTCTATAGAAGTTGCAGGAGTTAGAATGAAATGTTGGAGGCATTATAATCCACATGGTTCTGAATCACTGCGAGACGCACTTATGAATTCTTGTAATCCGGTATTTATAGGATTGGGTCAAAGATTGGGAGTAGAAAAATATTATGGTTATTTAGAAAGATTTGGACTTTTAAGTAGAACAGGAATAGATTTATTAGGGGAAGCAAATAGTATTTTATTAAAAGAAAATAAAGTTGGACCAGTAGAGCTTGCAACAATTTCTTTTGGGCAGAGATTTGAAATAACACCAATACAAATGTTAACGGCAGTATCAGCAATTGCAAATAATGGAGTTTTAACGAAGCCAAGAGTAGTAAAAGAAATTATAAATAGCCAAACTGGAGAGAAAGAAATAATTGAGCCAGTTCAAAAAGGAAGAGTTGTATCAGAAAAAACTGCAAAAGATGTTTTAAGCATGATGGGAACTGTTGTAGCAGAAGGAACAGGAAAAAATGCACAAGTTGCAGGGTATTCTATAGGAGGAAAAACTGGGACATCAGAAGATGGCGTAAATACAAATAAGTATGTAGCTTCTTTTGTAGGTGTTGCTCCACTTGAGGATCCAGAACTTTCAATACTTGTAACATTATATAACCCAACAGGGCAAGGTGGGCACGGTGGAGGAGGTGTTGCAGCACCAGTTGTATCGCAGGTTTTAGGAGAAGTTCTTCCGTATTTGGAAGTAAGAAAAAATACTGCAGACGAAGAGTTAATATCGGTACCTATGCCAAATGTAGTAGGTTGCACAGTAAAAGAAGCTAGAAGAATATTAAAAGAAAAAGGATTGGAAGTGAGAGTAGAAAGTGCTGCAGAAGATGCTGTGAGTTTAGAAGGATACATTGTAACCAGCCAAGTCCCTAAAGAAGGAATAAACGTAAACAAAGGCACCCAAACAATAATTGGTGTGGATTAAAAAAATCAATTCAAAAACTATACAAAAAAATTTTTTAGATATATAATTACAAAAAAGTATACCTTGGAGGTAAAATTATGGAATTAAAAAAGATATTAAATAATATCGAAGGTCTAAAAGCCAAAGGAAATTTAGAAATAGACATAAAGCAAATTGAAAACGATTCAAGAAAAGTAGAAGAAGGAGCGCTATTTGTTGCAATAACTGGATTTGAAACTGATGGACATGAATATATAGAAACAGCAATAAAAAATGGCGCAATCGCAATATTAGCAGAAAACATAGAGTTAATAAAGAAAATAAAATTGCCAGAAGACGTTACATTAATAATGGCTCCTAATACAAGAAAAGCATTAGCAGTAGCTTCGGCAAATTTTTATGGCAATCCATCACAAAGCTTAAAATTAATAGGTATAACTGGAACAAAAGGAAAAACTACAACTTCATTTATGTTAAAAGCAATTCTAGAAAAAATGGGACATAAAGTAGGTCTTCTTGGAACAGTTGCAAATTATATAGGGGATAAAAATTTAGGAGAAAGTAGCAGGACGACTCCAGAAAGTATAGAAATTCAAAGACTTTTTGCACAAATGGTAAAAGAAAAAGTAGATACAGTAATAATGGAAGTATCTTCTCAGAGCTTAAAACTTGATAGAGTTGCCGGATGTGATTTCGATTATGCCATATTTACAAATTTTTCAGAAGATCATATAAGTCCTAAAGAACATCCTTCAATGGAAGATTATTTTAATTCAAAATTAAAACTATTTTCTATGTGTACTAAAAAAGGCTTTATAAATTCGGATGATTTTAAAGTATCAAAAGTAAAAAAACTAGTAGATAACATAGAAATTAAAACATATGGAATAGACAATTCAGCAGATTTAATAGCTAAAGATATAACTGTAACTAATTCTAGTGTAGACTTCAAAGTGAAAATCGGAATGAAAAACGAAAGAATTAAAGTAAATATACCAGGAAGATTTTCTGTATATAATTGCTTGGCAGCATTAAGTGTAGCACTTCAGTTTGGAACTGATGCAGAAAAAATAGTGGAAGCTTTAGCAGAAGTTAGCGTTCCTGGAAGAAGCGAAATGGTACCAAATAAAAAAGGACTTTCAATAATGATAGATTATGCACATTCACCAGAAAGTTTAGAAAGTATATTAAAAGCAGTAAAAAGTTACACAAGAGGTAGAGTTATAAGTTTATTTGGGTGTGGAGGAGACAGAGATTCGCTTAAAAGACCTATTATGGGTGAAATATCTGGTAGAATTGCAGATTTTACAATAATTTCGTCAGATAATCCAAGAACAGAAAAACCTGAAGAAATAACAAAACAAATAGAAGAAGGAATTAAACGTACACAAGGTAAATATATTGTAATAGTAGATAGAAAAGAAGCAATAAAATATGCACTTAATATGGCTACAAAAACAGATCAAATTGTTCTTGCGGGAAAAGGACATGAAACATATCAAGAAATAGATGGTAAAAAAACATCATTTGACGAACGCCAAATTGTAAAAGAAATCTGTGGTTAAAACTAATACATAGGAGGAAAAATGGACTTTCACATATTAATTTTATTAATAACATTTGGTATAAGTGTAGTAACAGCAATAATTACAATACCGATTTTAAGAAAACTAAAAATAGGACAATTTGAAAGAGAAGATGGACCAGAATCACATTTAAATAAAAAAGGGACACCTACAATGGGTGGTATAATAATGTTAATTGCAATAATAATTGCATCTGTAATAGCATATGTATATTATTATAGGATGGATCCTGATACATCAATTGATATAGCAATAATTGCAGCTTCAGCGTTAGGGTTTTTTATAATAGGTTTTATAGATGATTACAAAAAAGTTGTTTTAAAAGATACAAAAGGATTACTTCCAATACATAAACTACTAGGACTTCTAATAATATCTGTGTTAGTAATAATTCATTTGGCATTAAGTAATAATTTTGGAACAGAAATATTTATACCGATTTTAAAGCAATATATAATTTTGCCAATCTGGGCGTATATACCATTTAGTATATTAGTGTTTTTAGGAACAACAAACGCAGTAAATTTAACAGATGGAGTAGATGGGCTTGCAACAAGTATAGTGCTTATAATATCAACGTGTTTAGCAGTTATAGGAATATTATTCGAATCATACGAAGTTGCTATATTCGGAAGTATAGTAGTAGGAGCATGCTTGGGATTTTTAATATTTAATCTCCATAAGGCAAAAGTGTTTATGGGAGATTCTGGTTCACTTATGTTAGGTGGAGTAGTTGCACTTTTATCAATATATTTAAAAATGCCACTTATAATGTTAATAGTAGCGCTAATACCAGTATTAGAAGCTATATCTGTAATTTTACAAGTAGTATATTTTAAGAAAACAGGAAAACGAATATTTAAAATGGCACCATTGCACCATCATTTTGAACTTTCTGGTTGGAATGAAAACAAAGTTGTATCTGTGTTTTGCGTTATAACATTGGTGCTTTGTATAATTGCAATTATTTGTGTAATTTAAAGGAGAATATGAATGTCTAAAGTAAAAAGATTACCTTTAAAAGAAGAAAAAAAGCAAAAACCATTTGATTTTATGCTATTGCTATGTGTCTCATTATTATTGGGATTAGGAATAATAATGGTTTTATCTGCCAGTTCGCCATCTTCTTTGGCAGAATCAGGAAGTAGCTATACATATTTTTTTAAACAACTCAACAGTGCAATAGTTGGAATACTTTTAATGATATTTATATCTAAAATAGATTATAGAATTTATAGAAACAAAAAAATATATTTAGCAGCATATGCTATTTCTGTTGGGGTATTACTTTTGGTTATGATACCAGGAATTGGAGTGTCTGTAAATGGAGCGGCAAGATGGATAAAATTAGGAGTACAATTTCAACCGTCAGAAATAACAAAAATTGGAATGATAATATTTTTTGCGGCAATACTCACAGAAAATAAGGACAGATTAAAGAAATTTGGAGAAGGTTTTATAGGACCATTTTTATTTTTAGCAGTGCCAGTGTTAATACTTGTATTAGTACAAAGTCATTTAAGTGTAACTATTGTATTAGTACTAGTAATATCTATTATGATGTTGGTAGCAGGTTCTAGACTTTTACATTTTATTTTAGTAGGAATTCCTGTAGCCACTTTAGGAGGAATTGGATTATATTTAATGGCAAAATTCACAACAGAAGGTGCATATAGAATTGCCAGAATAACATCATTTTTGAATCCTTGGGCAGATCCTACAGATACTGGATGGCAAGTTATACAGGGATTGTATGCGGTAGGATCTGGAGGATTTTTCGGGGTTGGACTTCGGTCAAAGTACACAAAAATATTTGTATATACCTGAACCACATAATGATTTTATATTTGCTGTATTGGCAGAAGAATTAGGATTTTTAGGTTGTATAGGAGTTATATTATTATTCGCAATATTTGTTTGGAGAGGAGTATTAATTGCAATGAAAGCACCAGATATGTTTGGAAGCCTAATTGCAGTTGGTATAACATCGCTTATTGGTTTGCAAGCTATAATTAATATAGGCGTTGTAACATCATCTATACCAAATACTGGTATGCCATTACCATTCTTTAGTTATGGAGGAACATCTTTAATTATTTTACTATGTTGTGTAGGAGTACTGCTAAACATATCGCGACATTCAAAAAAAATATAATCGTAGGGGCAGGTTTTATGCCTGCCCAATAATATGCGTAGGGGTCGCAGGGGTTTCGCGACCCGTATAAACACCAAATATACGAAAGGAGAAATCCCTATGAAAATAATAATTGCTGCAGCTGGAACAGGCGGACACATTAATCCGGGAATAGCAATAGCAAACATAATAAAATCGCATCATAAAGATGCAGAAATACTATTTATTGGAACAAGTAGAGGGCTAGAAAATGATTTAGTTCCAAGAGCAGGATATAAACTGGCTCAAATAGATGCGTACGGCATCAGTAGAAGTTTAACAATTAAAAATATAAAAAATATTTACAAAACATTAAGAGGTTTTGGTGAAGCAAAAAAAATAATAAAAGAATTTAAGCCCGACATAGTTATAGGAACTGGTGGGTATATATGCGCGCCAGTAATATCTGTAGCACATAAATTAAATATTCCTACAGTATTACACGAGAGTAATGCTTTTCCAGGTGTAACAGTAAAAATATTATCTAAAAAAGTGGATAAAATACTGTTAGGATTCGAAGATGCTAAGACAAGACTTCCTAAAGCAAAGGCTTCAGTAGTAACAGGAACTCCAACTAAAATTAAAAAATTAGATTTAGATAAAAATAGTATTATAAAAATAAAAAATGATTTAAAAATATCTTTAAGTTTACCTGTAGTATTGGTATTTGGAGGCAGTCAAGGTGCGAAATCAATAAACGAAGCTTTATTAGAAATAATTAAACAGAAGAAAAACAAGAATTACCAAATAATATGGGCATGTGGCAAAAGTGGGTACGAAGCTATAACAAAAGAATTATCTGGAATAAAATCTCAGAATGTACTAATACTTCCTTACATATACAATATGGAAGAAGTTATGAATATAGCAGATTTGATTGTATCTAGAAGCGGAGCATTAACTATAACAGAAATAACTAACGTCCATAAACCGGCAATATTTGTGCCTTATCCGTATGCAACAGAAAACCATCAAGAGTATAATGCAAAAGTGTTAGAAAACGTAGGCGCGGCAAAAATCATACTAGACAGTAATTTAAATGCGAAGGTTTTGCAAAAAGAGATAGACAAAATAATTAGTTCTCCTCGGAAGTGCAGTGAATATGGGAAAATCTACTTACAAAGTATATATAAATAATGTAGAAGAAAAAATATATAATGAAATAATGAGATTGTAAATAAATGTTACAATCTCATTACCATTTATTTGCAAAAAATATACAATGTTATTTCAAAAAAATTACAATTTGTTAAAATCATATAAAAACCTCAAAACCCTGTCGAATAATGCAAAACAAAATCATTTATTGCGATGAATTTATAGGTTTTGTTCTTGACTTATTTTTGTCTAGTAGAATATAGTAATCATGCTAACAAAAAAACAATACATACAAAAGAAAAAAGGGGTGAAATTTGTGGGGGCAAAACAATACTATGGAAGCACTTGTTTTGACGAAAAAGAACTGCAAGAGGCTAATATAAGTCATAATATTGAATTAGAGTATTATGGGTTGCAAAATGAAAAGGATGTAGGAAATAATGAAGTAATATATGGAATAGAAGTAGTAAAAAAAGAATACATAGGAGAAGGTGTAAACGAGGAAACAAGCCAAATAAAGCATTTAACAAGTAGCAAAGAAGAAGTTGAATCAATTATTGGAAAACTCAAATCTTTCAAAGTAACACCAATAGGATTAGAAGATGTTGTAAGAGATATGTTTAGAGAAAAAATAACAGAGTAACCTGTTATTTTTTCTTTACATTAAAAATAGTATGGTATATATTAGAAAAATGAAATTATAAAAAAGGAGAATTGTATGACAGATAAATTGATAATTGTAGAATCTCCCGCAAAGGCAAATACAATAAAGAAATTTCTAGGTGGCAAAACAAAAGTTGTTGCATCTATGGGACACATTAGAGATTTACCAAAATCTAAATTAGCAGTAGATACCGAGAACGATTTTGAGCCACAGTATATAAATATTAGAGGAAAAGCAAGTTTAATAAAATCATTAAAAAAAGATGCTGCAAATGCAAAAAAAGTGTATCTTGCAACTGACCCTGACCGTGAGGGGGAAGCAATAGCTTGGCATTTAGCACACATATTAGATATAGATACAAATTCAATTTGCAGAGTAACATTTAACGAAATAACAAAAAATGCAGTTCAGCAAGCAGTGGCAAATCCACGAAAAATAGATATGAATCTTACAGATGCTCAGCAAGCAAGACGTATATTAGATAGAATTGTTGGATATAAAATAAGTCCTGTTTTATGGAAAAAAGTAAAAAGAGGCTTATCTGCAGGTAGAGTTCAATCTGTTGCAGTAAAACTTATTGTAGAACGAGAAGAAGAAATAGAAAAATTCATTCCAGAAGAATACTGGAACATATATGTTATTCTGCAAAATAGTAAAGCAAAGAAAAAGTTCGAAGCTAAGTTTTACGGAAAAAATGGCAAAAAAGTTGAACTTCATTCCGAGGCAGAAGTCAAAAAAATATTGGCAGACATAGAGAATAAAAATTATATTGTAAAAGATATCAAAAAAAGTGAGAAAAAAAGAACACCTGCGCCTCCATTTACTACAAGTACAATGCAACAAGAGGCATCTAGGAAATTAAACTTCTCTTTAAAGAAAACAATGTCTGTTGCGCAAGGTTTATACGAAGGTGTAAAGGTATTAGATAAAGGTTCTGTTGGTCTAATTACGTACATGAGAACAGATTCAACTAGAATATCTGAAGAAGCAAGAAAAGCAGCAAAAGAGCATATAGAAAAAGTTTTTGGTAGCAACTACTACGAAAATAGATACTACAAAACAAAAGGGGATTCACAAGATGCTCATGAGGCTATAAGACCAACATACGTAGAATTAGACCCAGAAAGAGTAAAACAAGATTTGTCAAATGAGCAATATAAATTATATAAACTAATATACAATAGATTTATTGCGAGTCAAATGGCGCAGGCTATATTCGATGTAGTAAGTGTAGATACAGAAGTAAATTCATATAATTTTAAATCAAGTGGTCAAACCATAAAATTTGACGGATTTATGAAACTATATGTAGAGACATTAGATAACGAGAAAGAGGAAGATTACACAAAAATACCAGAACTTGCAGTAGGAGAAGAGCTTACTGGGGAAAAACCAGATACAAAACAAAGTTTTACAGAACCTCCTCCAAGATACACAGAAGCAAGTTTGGTAAAAGCATTAGAGGAAAAGGGTATAGGTAGACCAAGTACGTATTCCCCGACAATCACAACAATACTAGAAAGAAGATATATCGAAAAACTACAAAAGCAATTACATCCAACGGAGTTAGGCAAAATAGTAAACAAATTGCTTGTAGAAAACTTCCCAGACGTAATAAATGCAGAATTTACAGCTAAAATGGAGCAAGAATTTGATGATGTTGCGGACGGAAAAGAACAGTGGAAAAAAGTAATACGTGAATTCTATGGACCTTTTTCAAAGGTAGTAGAAAAAGTAGATAAAGAATTAGAACATGTAAAATTAGAGCCAGAAGTAACCGATATTCCATGTGAAAAATGCGGACGAATGATGGTAGTAAAATACGGAAGATTCGGCAAATTTTTAGCATGCCCAGGATATCCGGAATGTAAAAACACAAAAGCAATTGTACAAGAAATAGATGTACCATGTCCAAAATGTGGAGCAAAGGTGCAAATCAGAAAAACAAAAAGAGGAAAAAATTATTTCATATGCGAAAACAATCCTAAATCTTGTGATTACATATCATGGAATAAACCTAAAGTGGGCGAAGAATATGTAGAAGAACCTAAGAAAAAAGCAGCAAAAACCACTGCTAAAAAAACCACTGCAAAGAAAAAAAGAGTATCAACAAAGAAGAAATAAAGGAGATTTTGATGAATCGTTCAATAACCGTAATTGGAGCCGGTCTTGCGGGGTGCGAAGCTGCATATCAAATTGCAAAACAAGGAGTAAAGGTAAAACTATACGAAATGAAGCCGGCAAAATATTCTCCTGCGCATAGTAATAAAAATTTTGCCGAAATTGTGTGTAGTAATTCATTTAAATCAAATTCAATAACAAATGCATGTGGTCTACTAAAAGAAGAGCTTCGCAGATTAGATTCTCTTCTTATAAAATGTGCAGACAAAACTAGCGTGCCTGCAGGACAAGCCTTAGCGGTAGATAGAGACGAGTTTTCTAAACTGGTAACTGCTGAAATAGAGAATAATCCTAATATAGAAATAATTAGAGAAGAGTTTGCAGAAGATATACATTTGAACGAAATAACAATAATTGCAACGGGTCCACTAACTTCTGATACACTAATAGAAAAAATATCAAAATTAACGAATAATAGCAATTTGTATTTTTACGATGCAGCGGCTCCAATTATAGAAAAAGATAGTATAGATATGAATATTGCTTTCTTTGGAGACAGATACGGAAAAGGCGATGGCTCTTACATAAACTTGCCACTTACAAAAGAAGAATACGAGAAATTCTATAATGAATTAGTAAATGCAGAGAAAGTAGAACTTCACGAATTTGAAAAAAAGGAAATTTTCGAAGGCTGTATGCCGGTAGAAGTAATGGCATCAAGAGGAATAGATACATTATGTTTTGGACCCTTAAAGCCAGTAGGGTTTATAGACCCACGAACAGGTAAAATGCCACATGCAATAGTTCAGTTAAGGCAAGATAACAAAGAAGCGAGCTTATATAATATGGTAGGTTTTCAAACAAATTTAAAATTTGGAGAGCAAAAAAGGGTATTTTCTTTATTACCAGGACTTGAAAATGCAGAGTTTGTAAAGTATGGCGTAATGCACAGAAATACATATATAAATTCGCCAGAGTTACTAGATGATACATATAACTTAAAGAGTAATAAAAACATATTCTTTGCAGGGCAAATAGCAGGAGTAGAAGGATATGTTGAATCAATATCATCTGGATTAGTCGCTGGAATAAATGCAACATTACTATTTGAAAATAAAGAGAAAAGGAAATTTTCTGAAAAGACAGTGATAGGTGCGCTTGCAAAATATATATCCTCTGAAAATAAAATTTTTCAGCCGATGAATGCTAATTTTGGAATACTTCCGAATTTAGAAAAAAGAATAAAAGATAAAAAAGAAAGATATGAAACTTTGGCTAGTATCGCACTAGAAGAGCTTGAACGGTTGAAAAATAAGTGTAAATGTGGTATAAGTAATAGTGATAGCTCCGGCTATTAATATTATTCTATGGAGGTAGTTATTTTATGACTACGCAAAACAATACGTTCTCGGAAACTGTAATTGCAGCGATATGCGAAAGAGTTCGGAGAACAGAGTCCGCTCCTAACACGCCCGTAGGGGTAACCTTCTGCACGAAAAAGGATGATACTGGGAAGGATCGCATCGAAGGTGTTTCGATTTATTATTCACCTTATGCGTCTAAATCTTTTCTGGGACCGATTACTGCAGAGGATATCGAACGCTCCAAGAAGGCGGAAGGCGCAACATATTCTGTTTTTGTTCCGGAATATTCTGATGAAGCACTTCGCACAGCCGTTACACTTGCAGTTCAACAAGCAGCGTAGTAGTTGTAAAAACGCCTCAAAGGGCACTTGTTGCATTTTGCAATGAGTGCTGCCCGGTAGATTTCTACCGGGCAACTTTTTTTACTTACAATCTTTTGTATTATTTGGTGTTGCACAAGTTCCGCAATTATTTTTGTTTCCGCCGTTTTTTGGTTTCTTTTCATTTTTTGCCATACTTAAAAGCACCTCCTTTTAATAATTCTATTTTGCATTAAATTTGAAAAAATATGTATTGTATTTAAATATTGTAGGGGCGCATGATTGCGCCCTGCCATAATAGAGATATTTTATTGGTATTGAAAAAGAAAAAATACTACTATATAATTAACAAAAATTAGAATTACAAAATACTATATAAATAGATTAAAACGCACATAGAAAGGATTGATTTTTTGTGGTAAATAAAAAACTAGAAGAGTTTTCTTTATACATAAGAAACAAAAAAGTTGCTATAATTGGACTTGGAATAAGTAATATGCAGGTAATAAAATACTTACTTGCAAACGGTGCTAACGTAAAAGCATTTCACAATAAAGCTAAAGAAACATTAGATACTAGCATTTTAGAAGTTTTAGAAACAAATAATATTACTTGTTATTTTGGAGAAAACTATTTAGAAAATTTAAATGATTTCGATTTAATAATTAGGTCTCCAAGTGCTAGACCAGATTTACCAGAAATACAAAAAGAAGTAGAAAAAGGGGCAATACTTACATCAGAAATAGAATTAGTTATGGAAATGTGCCCTGGTAAAATAATTGCAGTAACAGGAAGCGATGGAAAAACAACCACAACAAGTCTTATATATGAAATAGTAAAGAAAAAAGGCTATAGATGCTACTTGGGGGGGAATATCGGAACTCCTTTATTTGAAAAATTATCGGAAATGGAAAAAGAAGATGTTGTAGTTTTAGAACTTAGTAGTTTTCAGCTTATGACAATGGAAAAAAGTCCAGACATAGCAGTAATAACAAACATATCGCCAAATCATCTAGACATACATGAATCATACGAAGAATATATAAATGCAAAAGCAAATATATTTACAAATCAAAATGAGTATGGAGTGCTAGTTACAAACTACGATAATGAAATAACTAAAAAAATGGCAGAAAAAGCGAATGGAAAAGTAGTATTTTTTAGTAGAAAATCTAATTTAGAAAACGGGGTTGTATTTCAAGAGGGTATAGTAAAAACTGTTACAGATGGATTAAGAAGACATGTTTTAAATACAAAAAATGTTCATTTACGAGGAGTTCATAATTACGAAAACATATGTGCTGCAGTTGCAGCCACAATAGACATAGTAGACATCGACACCATTAAAGAGGCAGTAGAAGATTTTAAGGGTGTTGAACACAGATTAGAATTTGTTAGGGAAGTAGATAAAGTAAAGTGGTACAACGATTCTATTGGAACAAGTCCAACTAGAACCATAGCAGGTTTAAATGCATTTGAAGAATCAATTGTACTAATTGCTGGCGGATATGATAAAAACCTAGATTATGAACCACTAGCGGAGCCAATTATAAAGAATGTTACGAAACTTATACTAATGGGAAAAACAGCGGAAAAAATTAGAATAGCAGTAGAAAATAAATTAAAAGAATCAAAAACAGATTTGCAAATATATAACGTAGTATCATTAGAAGAAGCGGTAAGTACAGCAAAAAAAGTAGCAAGAAAAGACGAAATTGTTTTATTCTCTCCGGCAAGCGCAAGTTTTGATAGCTTCAAAAACTTCGCAGAGCGTGGAAACAAATTTAAGGAGATTGTAGAAAAGTTGTAACAAATAATAAGACCTATTCATACGATAATATATGAAAAAAATCGATGAAGGAGGTCTATTTTTATATGTATTATCAAAATTATGAAGACTATATGAAATCTATTTTGGGATATAAGCCAGAAGAAAGTAATACTACATATGAAGACACTTACGAAGAAAACTATGCTACGGACGAAGCAGGTGGAGCGTTAGAGGAAAGTATTTTAAATACAGAAACTTTGCCTGAAGTAGAAGAAGTTGTGGTAGAAGAAAATTTGGATAATTTGTATCCGGACATATACAGAATAATAAGTCCCGTAGTAGTATATACATGCGATAAAAAAGCAAACAATGCTATATCGGAAAACATGGTAAATGAGATTGTAGAAGAAATATACAATATTGTAGAAGGGGAAACTATAATAGAAGCTGAAATAAAAGGAAGAGTAGAGTTTAAAAGTGGCAATATACAAAATAGGAATATGGGTTGTACAAGAAATGGATATTCTAGAAATACCATGTATAATGGAATGGGAAGAGAAACGCGTAGTAAAAACTATTTATTAGACGATTTAATTAGAATATTGGTGCTTCAGAATTTGGGAAATAAAAAGCCGGGAAAACCCGTGCCACCTGTGCCTGCACCACCACCGGCGCCAAGACCACCAATGCCTGGACCTGGACCTAATCCAAGACCACCAGCGCCAGGACCGGGACCCAACCCAAGGCCACCAGCCCCACAACCACCAAGACCACCAATGCCAAGATATTTTTAAAAAGGATATTTAGATTGATACATTGTAGACAATTAGCCACGTAGCGTGTCGGATAATACTTTTCGAGCAACGAGGAGAAAAGTTTTCATCCGACTAAAGCTAAAAGTGGCGGAAATTCCGCGGAAAATTAAAATTATTATATTCTAGAAAAAAGTAAGAAATACATGATTGTATTCTTGCTTTTTTCATCATAAATCTCTTCAAGGCACATAAAATTAACCGAAAGGATGATTTTATGAAAAAAAACAAGATAATCATTTTATCGATAATAATTTTATTAGTGCTTACGATATTATTTATGCCAAATGCGCTTGCACTTAAAACATATGAAACCGTAGGAACAAGCACGGGCTTAGTAACTGCTAGTTTATTAAATGTAAGAAGCGGACCGCGGAACAACATATAAAACAGTTACTCAAGTGAAGAAAAACGAATATGTTAGAGTCTTTGCTAAAATAGGGAAATGGTATGTAATACAAACCGATTCGGATTATATTGGTGCAGTAAGCTCAGATTATATAAAACTTATGTATTATGGAACTGGAGGCTCTACGGCATCAGGAGGAAGCGGAGGAAGCAGTGGTAGTAGTAGCGGTGGAGGCACAAGTACATCTTCTGTGCTAAATGCAAATGAACAAGAAGTATTTAACCTTATAAATGAACAAAGGGCGGCAGCAGGACTTTCAGCACTTAAAATTGATGAAGAACTTCAAAATGTTGCAAGGATAAAAGCACAGGACATGGTTAATAACAGCTATTTTTCACACACATCCCCTACGTATGGAAGCCCATTTGATATGATGAAAAACTTTGGAGTATCGTATAAAACTGCTGGGGAAAACATAGCAGGAAACTCTAATAACCGTGCAGCCGTTACTGCTTGGATGAATTCTTCAGGGCATAAAGCAAATATATTAAATTCGTCGTTCAATTATACAGGAATAGGAGTAGTATCTAGCTCAACTTATGGATATGTATATGTCCAAATGTTTATAGGAAAATAACATATAGGGAGCATGATTCTTCACCCTAATAAATAACGCATAATCTCGACAGGGCGCAGGGTCATGCGCCCCTACTTCTATCCGCTGTGGTTCGAACGAATTACACAAATTGCTTAACATAAGCATAATACAAATTTAACACAATTGTAATAAAAGACTGGTAAAAGAATATCCGTAGGAATAGCGTGACTTTTACCAGCTTTTAGCCATTTACTTACTATAGACATCTATTTATAATTAAGGACAAAAGGGTTAAAGAGGAATGGTGTTGTACATGAAGTTCATGTGGGGAGAACGAAAACAAAAGGTGGTATTAGCGGTAACTGGAATAGTGTTACTGTTGCTGGCTCTTGCATATTTTCTTGTACAAGCAAAGTATACAAAAACAATTAAAGTAGAAGTTCCAATTTCATTTAAGGAATTTACTATAGCAGAGACCGAAATAATGCTAAGCAGAGAGGAAGTATCGCCAGAACCATTAGATGTAACAATTACTGCTAGTCAAATAGGTGATTATGATTTGAAAATTCAGTATAAAATAGATGATGGCGATTGGGGAGACTATTTTGAGAAATTTACAGTAGACAAAAACTGTACAGTGTCTGCTAGAATATATGGATTAGATTTTACAGGACCAACTACGGTAAAAGAGATAACAAATATTTTACCTGTAAAAATAGGAGACGTGCGGATACGAAACCTTAGCATCTGCCTTTGAAGCAGTAAAGAACGGAGAAACCATAGATGTTTTAGCAAACATTACAGAAGAAAAACAAAGCATATTGGATGGAGAAAAAGAGGTAACACTTAACTTAAACGAGTTTTCAGTAACTAGTTCATTAAGCATGCC
>JAISHG010000050.1 GCA_031262685.1 Lachnospiraceae bacterium
ATTTATCCATTTTTAGAAGTTGGAAGCATAGGAAGAAGTGTATTAAACAAAGATATTTCATATATTCGTATAGGAAGAGGAGATAGAGAAATTTGCTATAGCGCTGCAATACATGCAAACGAATGGATAACTGCGCCGCTTCTTATGAAATTTGTAGAAGATTTTTCAAAGGCATATGTAAACAATGGAGAGATATATGGTTACAATGCTAGAGATCTGTTTAGAAGAGTATCTTTATATATAGTTCCTATGGTAAATCCAGACGGAGTAGACTTAGTTACAGGGGATATTTCTAAATCTTCTAACACATACAGGGGAGCAGAAGCAATTGCTGGAATGTATCCGGGAATACCTTTCCCAAGCGGTTGGAAAGCAAATATTCGTGGAACGGACTTAAATCTTCAATTCCCAGCAGGTTGGGAAGAGGCAAAAGAAATTAAATATTCACAAGGATTCACTACTCCAGCCCCAAGAGATTTTGTTGGATTTGGACCGCTAGATGAACCGGAAAGTTTGGCTTTATATAACTTTACATTAGAGCATAATTTTGAACTTGTGATTGCGTATCATACTCAGGGAGAAGAAATATATTGGCAGTTTCAAGACTATACTCCGGAGGAGTCGCTACAAATAGCAAACTTATTTGCAAGGGTTAGTGGTTATGCAGTTACCGATACGCCATACAATTCTAGTTTTGCGGGATATAAAGACTGGTTTATTCAAGATTACAGAAGACCAGGATACACCATAGAAGCAGGAAGAGGCGAAAACCCGCTACCTATAAGCCAGTTTAACGAAATATACAAAGACAATTTGGGCATATTGGTTTATGGCATGGTTGTGTAGGGAGGAAAGAATATGTATTCAATGATAGAATTGCCATATGGAATGGATGCTTTGGAGCCGTATTATAGTGAGGAAACATTAAGAATTCATTATGAAAAATTGTATAAGGGGTATGTAGATAATTTAAACAAAGTAGAAGAAAAACTTGATATTGCTAGGAAAAGTAATGATTATTCAAATATAAAATGTTTAGAAAAAGATTTAGCCTTTTATGGCGCAGGAAAACACTTACACGAAAAATTTTTCTTAAATTTAGGTCCAAAAAACGAAGCAAAAGCATCGGATAGATTATTAAATAGAATAAAAGAAGATTTCGGAAGTTTTGAGAACTTTACAAATCAATTTGATGAGGCAAGTAAAGTGGTAGAGGCTTCTGGTTGGTGCATTTTAGTATGGTCTACAAATTTAAAAAAATTAGAAATATTGCAATGTGAAAAGCATCAAAATTTAAGTATGTGGGGCTGCATACCAATTTTAATAATAGATATGTGGGAACACTCATACTTTCTGCAATACAAACAAGATAGGCAGGAGTATATAAATAATTTTTGGAATATTGTAAATTGGAATGAAGTAAACAAAACCTTTGAAAAAGTTTATAACAGATGTTTTATATTGTGGTGAAATAAAAAAACTGGCTAGGATTCTAGCCAGTTTTTTTGTTTGAAATTTATTTACTTTCTTTTTTGTATAATGTTTTAAATATAGCAAATGCTAATATGCTTCCTAAAATTGCTGTAACTAATTGATTCATACCCATTGCTGTGTATAGAGCTGTTGCTACTTTGCTTCCCTTAGGAATAATATTTGTTAAAACCAATAAATTATATCCTGCAAAGATTAATGCTACTTTAGCAGCAATTCCCGCTACTGATGCTAGTATATAGTTAAATTTCTTTTCTACAAATAATTTTTTATATAACCATATAATTGCAAAGTTACCAAGCCAAATTGCAGGTATCATGTATAGTGTATATACAGAACCTGTTTTTAAAACTAGTCCACTTGATAATGCTGATAAGCTAGGTAGTGTAACTAAACTTATGATTTTTTTCCATCCTTTAACGTTAACTCCTGCAACAATTAAACTACTGTTAACTAATGTTCCTACAACATATTGAGAATTAGTAGCTATGCTACTTGTAGCTCCAAAAACTGCACTTAAAATTTGTGGGATTATAATTGGTACTAAAAATATTCCTAAAGCAATTAGTATAATTTCTACAAATTCTGCATATCTTGAAATATCATACATTCTCTTGTTTAAACAACTTGTTCTTTCCATAAAATTTTGCCCTCCATTATTTTAAAATTATACTACAAATATATCATACACTTTATATCATGCGCAAGTGTAAAAAATATATTCAGTTTTTTTCTTGTTTGATACCAAAATATGGCAAAACTTCTTAATTTTCTCCGAAGGATATTATTACAAAAAATGGAATTATTATATTATGATTATACAATATATTAACATCCGCCACTTCTAGCTTTAGCCGGATGAAAACTTTTCTCCTCGTTGCTCGAAAAGTATTATCCGGCACGCTGCGTGGCTAATTTTTCTATATATTAGGAGGAAGAAAAATGCACATAGAATACATGAATGAGGACAAGCAGCTTTTTGTTCAAATTACAGAAGAAATAGATCATCATACTACGGAAAAAATAAGGGGGAGAGTAGATTATGAGATTCAAAGACATATGCCTAAAAAAGTTATATTTGATTTTGATAATGTTAGTTTTATGGATAGTGCTGGCATAGGAATGATAATTGGTAGATATAAATTGGCATCAATGCTTGGAGGCAAAGTAGAAATTATGAATGTAAAGCCGAATATAAGAAAAATCTTCGAAATGTCTCGGAATTTTAAAAATAATAAATATATGCGAACCCGCATGTTAACTAAGAAAGGAAAATAATTATGAAAAGTTTAACGGAAAATGAAATGAAGATAGAATTCTTAAGTAAATCTAATAATGAATCATTTGCAAGGGTTGCAGTTGCTGCATTTGTTTCACAACTAGATCCAGTAATAGAAGAACTTGCGGATATAAAAACAGCAGTATCGGAAGCGGTTACAAATTGCATAATACATGGATATGAAAATACAGTTCGGAATAATTAAAATATCATGCAAGATTTTTGCAAACTGTGTGTACATAGAAATATCTGACAATGGAAAAGGTATTCAAGATATAGAGCAAGCCAAGATGCCATTATTTACAACAAAGCCTACGTTAGAAAGAGCCGGAATGGGCTTTACAATAATGGAAAGTTTTATGGATGATATGTACATAGAATCTGTTGTTGGAATTGGTACGAAAGTAATAATGAAAAAACTAATTAAACAAACTGCAGATAAGAAAGAAATGTGCAATTTGTAATATGCAATGCAGGGGCGAGATACGTTTACAAAGGAGAAAGAATGTACGATACAAATTTAGAGAATATTAAAAAGGCGCAAAAAGGTGATAAACAAGCCTTGGAGGCAATCGTTTTGGAAAATTCGGGACTTGTGTGGAGTATAATAAAAAGATTTATTGGTAGAGGTTATGAAGCAGACGATTTGTATCAAATTGGATGTATGGGATTTATAAAGGCGATACAAAGATTTGATACGTCATATGAAACTAAAATGTCTACGTATGCAGTACCATACATTTTGGGAGAGTTAAAAAGATTTTTCAGAGACGACGGAATGATAAAGGTAAGTAGAAGTATAAAAGAATTAGCAATTAAAATAAATGATCTGCAAAATGAGCATCAAAATAAGTATGGGAAGGAACTTACAATAAATAAAATAGCGGAAATTTTGAATGTTTCAATTGAAGATGTGAATGTAGCGTTAGAAGCTCTAGTACCAGTAGAATCTATAAATGAAGAAGCTTATGTGGATTCTACAAATGGTAATTTAAAAAAAGTAGATCTAATTCAAGATATGAAAAGCGAAATGATTAATATAGAAGAAAAATTAGCTGTTAAAAAATTAATAGAAGGACTAGCCGAAAGAGAGAAACAAATTGTAATGCTTAGGTTTTATAAGGGGAAAACTCAGATGCAGGTTGCTAAAATTCTTAAAATTACGCAAGTTCAAGTATCAAGAATAGAAAAGAAAATATTAGAGTCAATGAAAATAAAATTAGCGTGCTAGAAGGAAAGGTGAAAATACTTATGAAAAAAATATTTTTGTTTCTATTTTTTGTATTGCTATGTTGCTTTATAATTCCTATGGTTTTTGTATTAAAGTTTGAATCAATAGGAAGCGGGACAGGGAATGTCTATATTGCAGAAACTCCTGAGGAAACCACGATTCCAGAAGTAAACTACGACTATACACAATATGGTACAATAAACCTTTTACACAAATCTACTGGAGCAGTAGAAGAATTACCATTAGATGAGTATTTGTATGGAGTGGTTTCTGCTGAAATGCCTGCAAGTTATAGTATAGAAGCATTAAAGGCTCAGGCGGTAGTTGCAAGGACATATACAATATATCAGATTTCAAATAATGTAGGAAAACATGGAGAAGCAAATATCTGCGATGATTCTACTTGCTGCCAAGCATGGATATCAAAAGAAGATAGATTAGCAAGATGGGAAGAAGTAAATAGAGAAGCATATTGGAATAATATTTTAATAGCTGTAAATGAAACAGCAGGAAAGATAATTACATA
>JAISHG010000009.1 GCA_031262685.1 Lachnospiraceae bacterium
AACTTACCATTAGATGAAGCAAAAGAAAGAATAATAAGTAAAGTAAAAATGTACTTATAAAGGAGTAATTTTATGGAACTAATAAGTTATTTGTTAATTATGTTTAGTATAATGTTTTGGGTATTTAGAACTATAGTGGCATTAACAGCAAATATGAATATCGATATAGGTTTTATGCCACCAAATGTTACTACAGAAATTATTGTTTTGTTCGTAACACTTCTATGTTTAGTTTTAATTGTACGAAGAAGGGTTATTGGGGCAATAGCTTATTTAGGACTATATGGTTGGTACTTTGGAACAATAATATATAATTTGGTTTCACCTCTAGAAGAAGGGATGACACTTAGTCCAGCGAGTAGTGCGAATTTTTTTGTATCAATACTAGGAATAATACTAGCAGTATGTGTTTTCGTAGATGTAACTGTTGGTAATACAAGAAAAGGAACTACATCTCACAAGAAAACAGATTGGTTTTATAAAAACGAAAATTTGGACAGGCAGTTAGACGAGCGCGCCGATAAGAATAATTATAGAATAATGTAAAAAAACGTAAATGAGTATCAATTAGTGGTACTCATTTATTAAAAATTTGTGAGAAAACAAATAGATAAGGAGGCAGTACATATGGGAAGATTTGCAGAGATTTTAGAAGAAGAAAAAAAGAAAGAATATATGCAATGTTTAAAATCATTCGTAGATAGTGAGTACCAAAGAACAACAGTTTTTCCAGAGAGAAAAGATATAATGAATTCTATGAAAATCACGCCATACGAAGAAGTAAAAGTGGTAATTTTAGGACAAGACCCATACCATGGAATTGGAGAAGCACATGGGCTTTGTTTTTCTGTAAATCCAAAAATAAAAGTCCCACCATCTCTTGTAAATATATTTAAAGAGTTGAAACGAGATATTGGATGTTATATTCCCAACAATGGTTTCTTGTTAAAGTGGGCAAAAGAGGGAGTACTTCTTTTAAACAGCGTACTTACAGTAGAAAAAGATAAGCCGGGGAGCCATAGAGGAAAAGGTTGGGAAATATTTACCGATACTATTATATCTAAGATAAATGAAAAGAAAGCACCCGTTGTTTTTTTACTTTGGGGTGCATATGCAAAAGAAAAGGAAAAACTAATTACAAACCCAGTTCATTTGGTGCTTAAAACTTCGCATCCAAGTCCTTTTTCTGTAAGGAATGGTTTTGATGGTTGTTCTCACTTTTCAAAGACAAACGATTTTCTTGAAAAGAATGGAATTGGTAAGATTGATTGGCAAATAGAAAATGTGTAGGTGAATAGGAGGAAAAATTATGAAGGAAATAATAGAATGGTTCGATTTGTTAAAAACAGAAAAAGATAAAAACAAAATCAAAAAAATAGTAGAAGAATTTGATTTGTCTAGCTACATTAGCAGTAATGAGGACATGAAGAATCTACTTGAACTTGCGTATAATAACATTCTTAATATGGATATACAGTATGTTCCTTACATACTAGATAGTCTTTATGTATCTGAAAACAAGGGTAAGTTCTATTTGTTTTGCTACTTGCTAGAAAAAACATATGAAAGGCTACCGTTTATTACTAATTTAGAACAATATTCTATTCATAGAGAAAAATTTAAAATGTTTTTGCCTACATTAATTGAAGTCGCAAGTAATACTATGAATGGAATTTGTGACTGCATGTTTCTGATTTTATTAAAGTTTGTTCAGGATAAAGACCTATTCACCAATGAACAAATTGAAAAATTAACGCAAATTATTGAGGAACAACTTGCGATTATTACGCAATATCTAAAAAATAATGAATTCAATCTTAACGAAATGCAAGAGAATTCGTTAAATATATTACTTGATGTGTCTAGTAATTTCTTTAACAAAGCAATAACTTATCAGACTATATTTATAATGAGTTTTATAAAAAGCAATAGCGTAAGACTTTGGGCAGCAATCTCATTAATAAAAAATAATATTGATCTTAAAGAATCTGTTCTAGAAGATATAGCAGCTGATATTACATTAGTGTCAGACTTATTAAGACTGCTTGAAAAGAATAATTGTATAAATAAATTTCCTGAAAAATTTAAGAATCAAGAAATCATTGCTAAATCAATACTTATAAAGTGGCTAATGTATCCAACTGAACTTGGGAAAGTACCCAATGAAATAGAACTAATAGAAACAATTGAGAAAGAGGGTTATTTATATTACATATATAAATTCAGCACAGATATAGAAGTATATAAAGATAAAAATTGGATGTTAGGCATAAGTGGTGGGTTTAAAAAGGAAGACTTTACAGCTCAAAATACAGGAATAACATTTTCTAAATTTGAAACAGTAACGCAAGATTTTTTAAAGCAAGGAAATGAATTGATTGAATTTATAATGAATTACTGGAAAGAAAGAGCAAAAAAATTGTAGTAGACAATGGAAATAGTAAGGAGATAAACGGATGAATAAAAAATATGAGTTTTTCATTGCAGGAAGAACTAGAAATAAAGAAAAAATATTAGATATTTGTACTATCTTTGATAGAATGAATATATCTTATTATTGCTTTTTAAAAAATGAGCAATCACATGTAGAGGCGGGATTAGATTTAAATGAAAGTCCAGAAGAATTAATGAAGAAATTTGAAAATATGAGTTTAGAAAGCGATGCCGTTAAAACGATCTTTAATCATGATATGGAAGGGCTTAAAATGTCAGAAAATATCTTACTAGTATTACCAGCTGGGAAATCAGCACACATAGAGGCAGGAGTGGCATATGGATTAGGTAAAAAGTGTTATGCTATAGGAGAATATGATGTAACAGATTCATTATATTTGATTTTTAACAAAATTTTTGCAGATAATGATGAACTTGCAGAATTTTTACAATTATATAATTAAGTAAGAATGGAGGAAAAGATTAAAATGAAAATATATATTTCACATTCAAGTAAATATGATTATAAAAATAAAATATACAATCCAATAAAAAATGCTTCGTTAAGCAAATCAAATAAATTCTTTTTTCCACATGAACAGGATAGTAATATGGTTAATGCAAAAGAAATTATTTCAAGCTATGATTTAGTAATTGCAGAAGTTTCATTGCCGTCAACGGGACAAGGGATAGAATTAGGGTGGGCTGAATATACTAAGACCCCTATACTATGTATATACGAAAAAAATGCAGAAATAAGTTCATCATTACATCTTATCACAGATAACTTTATAGAATATGGAAGTAGCGAAGATATGATAGATAAAATTAGTAATTTTATAGAAAAGTTAACGTAATTTTATTATGTTTAAAGAAACATGTAGCGGTGAGCTATTAGCGAACCATATTATAAGGAAGCGGAGAAGTAATATGATTGAAGAAATAATTAGAATTAACGAAAAAAGAATATTAAAAGATATAGATGAGATTGATGGAATAAAGTTTATTGATTTTATAGACATTTTTCCTGTTTCAGAGGAGCATAAGGAACTACTTGATAACGAGGCTAAAGAAATAGCAAAGATAATAGATAAAACTGAAAAAGGGACATTCTATTTGCTTAATAATGGTATCAATACAAAATGGGGAAAGCTAAGGTTTATTAAAATAAGATTTTTTGATAAAACAAGATTAAATTGGGAGGCAGCGCCAGATTTTGCAGTAGAAAATTGGGAAGAATTGAGCAGTAAAATAAAAACGGATAACCGTTTTAGTCTATATAAAAGAAAAGAGTGGGATGCGATAGAATATAAAACAGATAATTTACTTGTGTACTTTTTAAATCCACTCGTTACAAGTGTCTACAACATAAAACAAGGAGAATAAATATGAAAGGATGAGAAATATATGAGTAAAGATATAAGCATTAAATATAGTGGTGTACTGTTAGTAGTTAAAGACATTAACAAATCAAAAGAGTTTTATAAAGATGTATTAAACTTAGATGTTGTAGATGATTTTGGAGAAAATGTTTTATTAACAGACAATATTTATCTACAAGAATTATATAAATGGAAAGAGCTTATAAATAATGAAGAAGTAACATTTGATGGAAACAACCAAGAATTATATTTTGAAGAATACAATTTTGATGAGTTTATAAAAAAGATAGAGAGTAGAAATATTAACTTGGTTCATGGTGTAATAGAACATTCTTGGGGACAACGAGTAATTAGATTTTATGACTTGGATAAGCATATTATTGAGGTCGCAGAACCTATGGAAATAGTTATAAAAAGATTTATAGATAATGGGTTAACTATAGAAGAAACTGCTAAAAGAATGGATGTGCCAATTGAGTATGTAAATAGTAAATTAAAAAGTTGAAATATGATGAGGGTTTAAAAATGGATAATAAAAAAATGCTGCTTGACAATTTGGATAAAGTGCATACAACTGTAATGGGTATTGATAGAATAAAGAAAAATCTTAAAATAGATGTAGATGATGTAGTTACTTGGTGTATAAATAAGATAAAAGATAAAGATTGTACAATAACAAGGCAAGGTAAAAACTGGTATGCTCAAATAGATAATTATATAATAACAGTAAATGCCTATAGTTATACGATAATTACAGCACATATAAAAAAGGATGTAATTTAGTAGAGGTGTTATATGAGAAAAGACATTGTTAAGTTAAAATTTTCAAAGCGTGAGGACTTTAGGAGTTGGTTAAAAAACAATTCTGAAACCAGTGAAGGTGTGTGGCTCGTATTTGGAAAAACAAAAGAAATTAGTACACTGTCTGCTAATGATGCTTTAGAAGAAGCACTTTGTTTTGGGTGGATAGATGGACAAATGAAAAGTATTGATAGTACAAAGTATTTGAAATATTTTGCAAAACGTCGCCTAAAAAGTGTGTGGTCTGAAAAAAATAAAAATGCTACCCAAACATTAAGGAAAAAAGGATTGATGACTGAACTAGGAGAAAAAGCAGTGCAGATTGCAAAAGAAAATGGAATGTGGGATACTCCTAAGCAAAACCTTATAACAGAGGAGCAAATAGAAGAATTTACAAAAAAATTAGTTGAAAATTCTAAAGCGTATATAAATTTTATAAATATGCCTTTATCTATTAGAAGGACATATACGAGAAGATACTTATCATTTAAAACAGAAGAAGCAAGAGAAAGAGATTTTGAAAAAATTATTGATAGACTTAATAATAATTTAAAACCCATGTAATCATTTTAAATTTTGGTAAGTAATGATAGGAGATGCAGTAATGAGAGATATAGAAAAAACAATAGGTAAATTAGTAGATAAAACAAAAATTTCAATAATAAGTTCAGTTGATGAAGATGGATACCCTAACACAAAAGCAATGTTAAAGGTAAGAAAACGTGAAGGAATAAAATACTTTTACTTTTCTACGAATACATCTTCAATAAGAGTAAAACAGTTTCTAGAAAACCCAAAGGCATGTATATATTTTTATAATCACCGATTTTTTAAAGGTGTAATGTTAAAAGGAACAATGGAAGTATTGCAGGATAAAGAGAGCAAACAAAGCATGTGGCAAATTGGCGACACTATGTATTATCCAAAAGGCAAAGATGATCCAGACTATAGTGTTTTAAAGTTTACAGCATTAAGCGGCAGATATTATAGCAATTTCAAGTCGGAAAATTTTATCGTAGAATAATTAAAAAAACTCGTGCTGACTGAGTGATGCAGATTTAAAGAAAGTAGGTTAAAGATTATGACATTTGATTATAAAAAAGAATATAAAGAACTTTATATGCCAAAGGATAAGCCAACTATAATAACAGTTCCTAAAATGAATTATATTGCTGTTAGAGGAAAAGGAAATCCAAATGAAGAAAATGGAGAATATCAGAAGTCAATAAGTTTGCTTTATGGAGTAGCATACACAATAAAAATGAGTTATAAAGGAAAGTATAAAATAGATGGGTTCTTTGAATACGTAGTTCCACCACTAGAGGGTTTTTGGTGGCAAGATGGAATTAAAGGTGTAGACTATGCGCATAAAGAAAATTTTAATTTCATTTCTATAATTAGGTTGCCAGACTTTGTAGAAAAGGAAGACTTTGAATGGGCGATTCGCGAGGCAACAAAAAAGAAAAAAACAGATTTTTCAAAAGTGGAGTTTATGACCTATAATGAAGGAATATGTGTTCAATGTATGCATATAGGTACTTATGATAATGAACCCATTACTGCCAAAACAATGCACGAATTTGCAAAAGAAAACGGATATGAACTAGATATAACAGATACAAGATATCATCACGAAATATATATAAGCGACCCAAGAAAAGTGGATAGTGCAAAACTAAAGACAGTTATAAGACACCCGATAAAGAAAATATAAATTGGGAAAAGAGGAGAAGATTATGAGAGTAAAAATTTGTGGAATAAAAAACATTGAAGATGGTTTGAAAGCGGTTGAATTTGGAGCAGATGCAATCGGACTATTAGTTGGACAGGAACATAATTCAAAAGATTTTATTAGTATAAGTACAGCTAAAGAAATCGTTAATAAAATGCCTCCTTTCGTATCGACTGTTTTAGTAACACATATAAATAATGCAGAATTAATAATTGATATGATTAAAAAAATTGGCGTAAATACAGTTCAACTACATAGTGATATTGGTATTGTCGAAATAAATAAAATCAAAGAGAATTGCCCTAATGTTAAATTGATAAAATTAGTGCACATCATTGGTGAAAAAAGCATTGATGAGGTAAAAGTATATTCCAACATAGTGGATGCAATATTACTAGATACAATAAATTATGCTACTAACCAAGTCGGAGGAACGGGACAAACTCATAATTGGGACATAGATAAACAAATAGTAAAAGAAACAAATGCAAATATAATAGTCGCAGGTGGACTAAATAAAGATAATGTAAAAGAAGCAATTTTAAAAATAAAGCCTTTTGGTGTTGATGTTAATTCTGGTGTTCAAAATGAAATTGGGTTTAAAGACTATGATAAATTAAAAGAATTTATAAACAACGCCAAAAGTAAGTAAGATGATAAAAGCACATAAGGCAAAAAGTTAGGAGGTAAAAAATGAATAAAATTGAAAAGGTTAATAAGGAATATAATGAAGAAAAAACATTTGAAGAGATTAAACATATTGATGAACAAGGTAACGAATATTGGGAAGCAAGAGAATTACAAGTAGCTTTAGAATACACAGAATGGAGAAATTTTGAAAAGGTAATAAAAAAGGCTGTAATATCTGCTGAAAATAGCAAAAATACTGACGAAGTTTGGCTTGTTGAGGTCAACAAGCCAATAATTACAGGAAGAGGAAAAGAAGAATATGTTAAAGATTATAAATTGTCTAGATATATTTGTTATTTAATAGTTCAAAATGGTGATCCAAGAAAAAAGCCAATTGCGTTGGGTCAAAAATATTTTGCAATTCAAACTAGAAAGCAAGAATTATCAGAACGTGAATATGAAGAATTACCAGAAACAGAAAAAAGATTTTATCAAAGAAAATTAACAAAGCAAGGTAATTATTCATTGCAACAAGTAGCAAAAGCTGCAGGAGTTAAAAATATGGATCAGTTTCACAATGCGGGCTATAAAGGTTTATATAATGGTGAAACAGCAGATGACATTTTTAAAAGGAAAGGTCTTAGATATAGAGAAGATATTTTAGATAATATGAGTAGTGATGAACTTGCTGTTAATCATTTTAGGATTGTTCAAGCAAAACAAAAACTTCAAAATGAAAATATTAAAGGTGAATTAAAAGCAAAAGAAGCTCATCTTGAAGTTGGACAAAAAGTGAGAAAAGCAATTGTTGATATGGGTGGTACAATGCCTGAAAAATTACCAACACCTAAGAAAAGTTTAAAAGAGCTAGAAAAAGAAAAGACTAGACTAGAACTTGAAAGCAAAGGCGGTGTTAGCAATGGATAAAAACAATACAGAAACTCAATCAAAAACCAACATCAACTGGTATCCAGGACATATGGTAAAAACTAAAAGGCAAATTGCGGACGATTTAAAACTAATAGATGTTGTTATAGAATTGCTAGATGCAAGGATACCCGTATCTAGCCAAAATCCGGACATAGCTGGAATTATAGGAAATAAAAAAAGGATAATAGTTTTAAATAAAAGTGATTTGTCAGATGCAAATCAAAATAAAAAATGGGCAGAGTGTTTCGAAAAGAAAGGAATACCGGCAGTTTTAGTAGACTCTAATTCTGGACAAGGTACAAGCCTAGTCTTAAAAGAAGTTCAAAAGATAATGCAAGCTGACTTAGCAAAGGCATTAAGTAAGGGCATTAAAGGAAAAAGCATACGAATAATGATAATTGGAATTCCTAACGTAGGTAAATCTTCTTTTATAAATAGAATTTCTAAAAAAACATCTATGGCTGTTGCAAATAGACCAGGTGTAACAGTAAAAAAACAGTGGGTAAGAATAGAAAATAATATAGAATTATTAGATACGCCTGGAGTTTTATGGCCAAAATTCGAAAGTGAAGAAGTAGGACTAAATCTTGCATATACAGGAAGTATTAAAGATGATATAATTCAAAAAACAGAAGTGGCATATAGTTTGATAAAATATTTACTAAATGAGTATGAAAAAAACATTTTATTAAGATATAAAATAGCTAGTGAAGATATTCAAAATGAAAAGTCAGAAGACAATAATATTCCATTAGATTTTATGAATATTATTGGAAGAAAACGAGGAGCTATTGTATCAGGTGGCAGAGTGGATTTAGAAAAAGTATCAAATATAATATTAGAAGATTTTAGAACAGGTAAATTAGGAAAAATAACTTTAGAGAAAAGGAATTAAAATATGCAAGAAATAAGTAAAACAAAGCAAGAAGTAAATATAATGTCTCCTCTAGTATGGGCATATGTTGGAGATTCCGTGTACGAACTTTATGTAAGAACGCATCTAACGCAAACAACAAATTATAAGCCGCATAAATTACATATCGAAGCAATAAAATTTGTAAAAGCAAAAGCCCAAAGTGATATATTAAACAAAATCTATGAACATCTCACAGATGAAGAAAAAGAGATAGTTAGAAGAGCGAGAAATACAGAAAATCATCATCTACCTAAAAATGCAGATGTTAAAGATTATATGTATTCAACAGCATATGAAGGACTTATTGGTTATTTATATTTAACAAATAATAAAGAAAGATTATATGAAATATTAGAAATGTCAGTATCTGCATAAATGTTTATATAATGAACCGCAAATAATCTATTGAAAAAATAAAACTGATGTAATATATTAACTTTTAAAGGAGGAGTTTTAAATTGTTAAGAGTAAATTTGAAAAATTCACAAATATCAGATATAGATATAATGAAGTATAAGGAAGAAGTAAAAGAAATACATAGCAAAATACATGAAAATGCAAATGATGAAAACGAGTTTTTGGGTTGGATAGAACTTCCTACAAATTACGATAAAGAAGAATTCAAAAAAATCAAAAAGAGTGCAGAAAAAATAAAGAGTGATTCCGAAGTGTTTGTTAGTATAGGGATTGGTGGCTCTTACCTAGGAGCAAGAGCAGTTATAGAAAGTTTAACAAATAATTTCTACAACTCACTAACAGCAAATCAAAGAAATGCGCCAGAAATACTATATGTAGGAAATAATATAAATGCGAACTATATAAACGAAATGATAGAACACATTGGGGATAGAGACATATCAATAAATGTAATATCAAAATCAGGAACTACAACAGAACCTGCAATAGCATTTAGAATATTCAGACATTTCTTAGAATCAAAGTATGGTATAGAAGAAGCAAGAAAAAGAATTTATGTTACAACAGACAAAGCTAGAGGAGCATTAAAGAAATTATCTGAAGAAGAAGGATATGAAACATTTGTAATACCAGACAATATTGGCGGTAGATATTCAGTTCTTACAGCAGTTGGACTTTTACCAATCGCAGTGGCAGGAATAGACATAGATAAACTAATGAATGGTGCAAAACTTGCGCAAGATAAATATACAGATAGTAATCTAAAATACAATGATTGCTATAGATACGCAGTTGCAAGAAACATATTATACAACAAGGAAAAAACAAACGAAATTCTTGTAACCTACGAACCAAAATTGCATTACATAACAGAGTGGTGGAAGCAGCTATATGGAGAAAGTGAAGGTAAAGATAAAAAAGGAATATTCCCAGCAGGAGTTGAATTCACAACAGATTTACATTCAATGGGTCAATATATTCAAGATGGAAAAAGAAATCTTTTTGAAACAGTTATAAGTATAGAAAAGCCAGAGAGCGACATAGAAATCAAATTCGAGGAAGACAATTTAGATGGACTAAACTATTTAGCAGGAAAAACATTAGACTATGTAAATAAAAAAGCTATGGAAGGCACAATGGAAGCACATATTTCAGGAGGGGTTCCAAACATAGTAATAGAATTAAGTAGTCTATATGAAGAAACAATTGGAGAACTAATATATTTCTTCGAAAAAGCTTGTGCTATATCTGGAAACATATTAGGTGTAGATCCATTTAATCAACCAGGAGTGGAAGAATACAAACGTAACATGTTTAAACTATTAGAAAAACCAGGATATTAAGGTTATCTTATTTCAACTAAAATAACATCATCTCCTATGCAACGTATATCTTTCCAAGGAATGACAATATCATTATTGCCAGAAAACATACTTAAAAGTTTATTGTTGCCGTGGAACAATAATAGATGTTATAACGCCATCTTCTAAATTAGCAGTAACGTCTTGAACAAAACCTAGTCTTCTGCCATCGGTTATATTTATTACTTCCTTGTGTTTGAAATCAAGACCTTTAGAATTCATATAAAATATCAATCCTTTCATAACAATTATATTCATGAGAGGAACTAAAATTACTACATTATATTGACTTTTTATGTTTGTTAATATAGGATTGGTAAGGTTAAAAATACAGTATGCAAAGTAATATTATAACAAAAAAGAAGGGGAGTATTGTAATGGGAAATTTAGTTTCAGATTTATTTACAACAAAAGCACTTAAAGCATGTGAGGCAAACAAGCCATTCTGGCTTACATCAGGAAAAATAGGAGCATATTTTATAAACACAGAATTTTTATATGGAAGCGAAGAAGATTCAGCAAACTTATTAAAAATGGTTGATGAAGAATTATCAAATCCTCAAACATTGCCAAAGAAAGTATTCGAAAGAGTGCAGGAACAATATAATACAAATAGTATATACAAAAACGTTATAGATACGATGATAGAAACGATAAATAAAAACATAAATATTAACGATATAGATTTTATTTCTGGAGGAGAAAGACGCGACTGGGTATTCTCAAACATAATAGCATACATATTAAAGAAACCGCACATAACAATATTTAAAGACTTAACTACATTAGAAAGTGATAGCGAGTTTGCAGTAACAAAACAATTAGATAGCTTAAGCGGTAAAAACGTATTACACATATCAGACCTAATAACAGAAGCTGCAAGCTATATAAACCTATGGGTTCCAACTATAGAAAAACTAGGTGGAAAAATGAATTGGACAGTTACAGTAGTAGATAGAGTCCAAGGTGGTTCAGACAAATTAACTAAAAGTGGCATAATTACATATCCACTAATTAAAGTAGATAGAACTTTATTTACAACAGCTTTGGAAAACGGAAGCATAACAGAAGACCAATATAAAATGATAAACAACTATTTAGACAATCCAGATGACACAATGAGAGAATTTTTAAAAACACATCCAGAGTTTATAGAAGAGTCTTTAAAAGGAACAGGAAAAACCTTAATACGTGTAAAAAAATGTTTAGAAGAAGACATATATGGACTAACAAAATAAATTAAAAAAGAACAGAGCTACGAATTTTTTGTAGCTCTGTTCTTTTTTAAAATGCATGAAACCCCGCATTTACCAAATAAAGGAAGGAAAAAACTATTGACTATCAAGTGGGCTGCATGCTATAATAACAAATGTACGAAGCGAGACAGAAGAGACATATTTTAATTTAAATGATTAGTATATTTAAAGTAAAATCACGATGTTTCCACAGCAAAAAATACTAATTTTTATTTTTGCAAAAAAAGTTGAAAAATATCTTGACAAAGAATATCTCGCAGAGTATAATAAGAAACGTTCCGCTTTTACGGAGCATGGTACATTGAAAAATAAACAAGAAATAACCTTTAGAGAAACCAAGCGGTAATACAAAGTATTACCAAAAAAATAATAAAGATAAAAAAAGATAATGAGTCAAAAACTCAAAAGTAACGTATATGTAGAGAAATTTATATATAACAATAAACAAGAGAGTTTGATCCTGGCTCAGGATAAACGCTGGCGGCGCACATAAGACATGCAAGTCGAACGGACAGAA